>JAEWCA010000320.1 GCA_023390875.1 Actinomycetes bacterium | reverse complement strand
CCGGGTAAGTCCGGGGGCGCCCGCCCGCGCGACCGGAACGCGGCCACCGCGTCGGCGTCGACCGCCGTGCGGACCGCTGCCGAGAGTCGTGCGGCCATCACGGCGTCGGTCGCGTCGATCTGGGCCTGGCTGGGCCGCACCTGCTCGAGCAGCGCCGCCCATGTCGCCCGGTCGGTGGTCCGGACCTCGGTGAGGAACGCCTCGACCTCCTGCCCGTGCGGGCCGTACTTGCTCATGCGCCTTCGTCTCCTCACACCACGGCCAGCGCGTCGCTGACCACGATCCGCACATTCAAGCGCACGTCGCCCAACAGCTCGTCGGGGAGCGCCACCTCGTCGAGGATCAGGTCCATCTGACGTCGCAGCCGCACGGCGTTCCCGCCGCGACCCCAGCCCCAGCCGTAGGAGCTGTTGACGCCCTTGTCGCCCATCCCCGTGAACTGCAGCGGGTTGCCGCCGGGGCGCTGGTCGGGGCCGTGGAGTGCGGCCTGGCTGTCCATCTGGCGCTCGGCCTCGGCCATCGCGTCAGCGGGCGACATCCCCTGGTGGTGCTCGAGGCCGTCGGCGAGCAACCGGATCTGCGCGGCCCGGTAGTTGGCCTGCGCCGTGGCCTCGCTGCGGCCGCCGGCCTCGTAGTGGGCGATGCGGGTGTCCCAGTCGTCGATCGACTGCTGACGCAGCGCCTGCTCCTGCAGGTTGCCCTGGCGGATGAACTCGTCGATGTCGTGCGCCGGGTTGGAGCGCGTGAAGGTCAGCTGCACGTCGTCGGCGAGCCGGAGCACGCCGTGGTCGTTGATGACGGTCCCGTTGTCGACGAACGGCTGCAGCTGCGCGGGGATGACGTCCGGGTCGATCAGCCGGCCGCTGTGGGTGAGGCCCGAGGGCGACGGCACGTCGGGGTCGACCGTGCCGACGTTGCCGTGCTCACCGCGCGGCGTCGCGTCGTAGTGCGGGTGCGACGGGTCGTACTGCGGGTCGTCCCAGTGCTCACGAGGCACCTGCGTGACGTCGGGCCGGCCGTCGGGCGTGTGGCCGCCCGTCCACTCGGGTGCGTGCCCGTTCGTGGTGGGCTGGTGCGGCGTCGTCGTCCCGTCGGTGCCCGAACCCGTGCCCGTGCCCGTGTGCGGGTCGTGGACCGGCGGGGTGCCGGGGCCGCCGCCCGTCGAGGGCGCGTCGACGTGCGGGACGGTCGACCCGGGGTGGCCGCCGACACCCGGGGCGTCGACGTGCGGCACGGTAGCGCCCGGCCCACGCACCGGTGGGGTGACGTCGGGGACGCCGCCGCCGCGCGGCCCGAAGGTCGCGTCGCTCAGCGGGGTGTGCGGCCGCACCGGGTTCGGCGCGGCGTGCCCGGCGTCGGTCATGGCCGCGAACAGCCCGCCGGCGTTGAGCCGCAGGCCACCCCCGGCCCCCGCGACGGCGAGCTGGTTGCCGCGCATCCCGGCGAGGATCTCGTCGAGGTTGAAGCCCTTGATCGCGACCTTGAGCCCGACGACGACCTTGACGCCGCCCTTGACGACCCAGGAGCCGCCCTGCACGGCGAACTCGGCGATGCCGCCGGTGATCTTGGCGAGCTTCGCGGCGATGCTCGTCGCCTTGAGGCCCGCGGACACCTCGCCGGCGCCGGGGATGAACAGCGTGCCGATGTTGAGGACGGTGCCGGTGCCGGTGGCGAGGCCGTCCTCCTTCCACTGGTGCCAGCCGTCCTTCGCGTTCGGGTCCCAGCCCACCAGGCTGCCGCCCGCGTTGCGCAGCACGACGGCCCGGTCGTACATGAAGTCGGAGAACCCGTTGTCGTTGTTGCCCGTGGCGGCCATGCCGGCCGCGACCCAGCCGACGGGCGAGGCCATGAGCACGAGCGACCCGACGAGGTCGCCGAGCCCGCCCCACGACTGCCCGTACGCGTCGCCGCTGAACCAGTCGCCCGTCTCGGGGTTGTACCCGACGACGAGCATGCCGACGCCCTGGACGAGCCCCTTGCCCCACTCGTAGCCGCCGTGACCGATGGACTCGCGGCAGTTGCGGTCCTCGACGACGGGGTTGCCCCACGGCATGGGCGCCTCGGGGTTGGTGAACGCCTCGGCGGGGATGGCCTCGACGGGCGCGACGCACATGTTCGTGACGAGCCCGTTGACGGCGTTCGCGCAGGTCGCCGACGCCGCGGAGATGTCGGCGAGGATGCGGCCGTACTCCTCGAGCAGGTCGGTGTTCTTCTGGACGGTGTCGCCGTCCTCGTTCCACGGCACCTTGACCTTGCGCTCGTCGACGCCCGGCACCCAGTCGAACGCCCACTTCACGTGGTCGCCGAACCCGGCGTCCGCCGAGTCGGACGCGTCGACCCACACGCCGTCGATCACGGAGGCCCGGAACTCGCGCGCGCGCCGCTCGAGGTCCGCGAGACGCGGCTTGATCCCGGCCAGCGCGGACGCGTACGTGTCGAGGTGCTTCGCGACGTCGGAGAAGTGCTGCTTGAGCTCACCCGCCGACGTGACCGCGGGGGACATGACCGCGAACACCTTCTCCTGCTCGGGCGCCCGGTAGCAGCCCGACAGCCGGTCCCACGTGGTCTTCACGGTGCCCGTCTTCTCGGCGACGGCCGTGCCCATGGTCCGCAGGCCCGTCGCGGAGTCGGTGACGCGCGACGTGTCGAGGTCCGCGGACTTCGCCGGGAACAGCGCCGGGTTGATGAGGCCGCCGTCGGCGACGCACTGCTCGGTCATGGGCCCCCCTAGCCCTTGTAGCCGTGCTCGACGAAGTACGTGAAGTCACCGGTCTCGGCGGCCTTGAGGAGCTGGGTCTGGTACGAGCCCGCCATCTCCTCCTGGCCGTTGTTGTACGCGATGACCGCATTCGCGACGCCCAGGGTGCCGGCGCTGATCCGGTTGCCGATGTTCTGGAGGTTGCGCGACTGGTCGCTGAGCACGGCGTTGACGGCCGTCGCGACGTCGCCGGTCAGCGCGCCGCCCCACGTGAGCCCGTCGAGCACGTGCTGGAACTTGGCCTCCGTGAGCTCCTTGCCGAGCTCGTCGGCGGTGTCCTGCACGTCGGTGAGGACCGACTGCACGTCGGCCGGCTGGATGCTCCACCGTGTCATCGCTACCTCCTCAGACCCGATCCTTGACGACGCCACCCACAGCGGCCGCGACGGCCTGGGCCAGCGCGCGTCCGGGGGCGGTGTCGCCGAACGGGATGGTGATGTCGGTCCACAGGGCGAACGTCGTGGGCGGGTCGACGACCGCGGCCGCGGCCTGCGTGGGGTCGAGCACCGGACGGGACGGGTACACCTGCAGGACGGCGCGTCCCTCGGCGTCGACGACCTGACGGATCAGGCCGTCGTGGTAGTCGAGGAACGACCCGTCGGGATGGGCCTCGGCGGCGGCGCGCACGATCGTGTCGGCGGTCGGCGCCACGTCGCTGAGCAGCACGAGCTCGGTCGGCATCAGACCTCCTGCCCGAGCCCGGCGGCCGCGGCGATGCGCTCGGCGCCGACGTCGTACGCGAACGCCAGGAGCTGCGCCCACAGGCCCACGTCGGGGTCGCTGAACCGCACGACGACCGCGGGGGACCGGCCCGAGCCGAGGATGCTCACGTCGTGCCGCTCGACGAGCGCCGTCAGGTCGAGCTCCAGGTCGTACACGGCCCGCGGCCCGATGAGCACGGCGAGCGGTGCCTCCGGGTACTTGGCCGTCGTCGTCTGCGACGGACCCGCGTCGAACTGGGCCAGAGACACGAACCCGATGGTCGGCCGGAACCGCTCGGCGACCGCGGTGAGCGCGTCCGAGGCGCGTTCCACGGGGTCGTCGAGGTGCCGCGGGTACGCGCCGAGCACCACGCCGCCCTTCGCCTGCTCCAGCACGCCGTGCCGGGTCCGCGCGGCGGTCACGTCGACGAACGACCCGTCGGGCGTCCACGCGTGCAGCGCGGCGGTGACG
>JAEWCA010000317.1 GCA_023390875.1 Actinomycetes bacterium | reverse complement strand
CCCCGCACCTCTCCGACGCGCACGGACCGCACGCACCCGGCACCCCGCCGGTCGTCGTGCGTCGCCGGCGCCGGACGCTGTCCGTCGCCTGGGTCGGCCCGCTGGTCGCCCTCGCGCTGGTCGCGGGCGTGGTCGGGGGCGTGCTGGGCTCGCGGATCGACCCCGACACGCACCTCGCGGACGCCGGGCTGCCGGTCGCCGCGGCGGGGTCGGGCGCGCAGGACGTGGACCGCGCGCCGGAGTCGGTCGCGGGCATCGCGTCGAAGGTCCTGCCGAGCGTGGTGCTGATCCAGGTGGACGGCCCGTCGGGCACGGCGACGGGGTCGGGCTTCGTGCTGCGCCAGGACGGCTACGTCGTCACGAACAACCACGTGGTCGCGGACGCGGCGGACGCGTCGACGTCGATGACCGTGACGTTCTCGGACGGCAGCGAGAAGCCGGCGACGATCGTCGGGCGCACCTCGGAGTACGACCTCGCGGTCGTCAAGGTGGAGGTCGAGGGTCTGACGCCGCTGCTGCTGGGCGACTCCGACACCGTGGTCGTCGGCGACCCGGTCGTCGCGATCGGTGCACCGCTCGGGCTCGCGGGCACGGTGACGACGGGCATCGTGAGCGCCCTGAACCGGCCGGTGTCAGCGGGCGACGACCAGGACACCGCGTTCATCAACGCGATCCAGACGGACGCCGCGATCAACCCGGGCAACTCGGGTGGTCCGCTCGTGGACGCCGCCGGTGAGGTCATCGGCATCAACTCGGCGATCGCGCAGCCGCCGGGGTCGCTCAGCGAGGTCGGCGGGAGCATCGGGCTCGGGTTCGCGATCCCGTCGAACCAGGTGCGGCGCACGGCGGAGCAGCTGATCGAGACGGGCCACGCGACGTACCCGGTGATCGGCGTGCTGCTCGACCAGCGCTACGAGGGCGAGGGCGTGGCCGTCGCGGCGGCCGACCGTGAGGGCACGCCGGCGATCACCCCGGACGGCCCGGCCGACCGGGCGGGCATCCACCGCGGCGACATCATCCTGGCGATCGACGGGCGCCCCGTGACCGACCCGGACGAGCTCATCGTCGCGATCCGTGCCCGGACACCGGGCGAGACGGTCGTGCTGCACGTGCGCACCGGCTCCGACGAGCGGGACGTGCGCGTCCGGCTCGACGAGGGTCCCGCGAGCTGACCTCGGCCCCACCGGAGCACGTCCTGGCCAGGCCCGTGCCCGGTGGGGACAACGCCCCCGGCGGCCCAGGAGCGAGAGGTACCCTGACCGGATGTTCGGGATCAACGGCGGTGAGCTCGTGGTGCTCCTCGTCGTGGCGGCGCTCGTCATCGGTCCCGAACGCCTCCCCGCGTACGCCGAGCAGCTCGGCACGTGGGTGCGTCGTCTGCGGCGGTTCGCGCAGGACGCGAAGGCCCGGGTCGACGAGGAGCTCGGCGAGGAGGCCCGCGACATCGACTGGGCGTCGCTCGACCCCCGCCGGTACGACCCCCGGCGCATCGTGCGCGAGGCGCTGCTGGACGACGCGCCTCCCGCGCGCCCGGTGACGGTGCCGGCCACGTCCCGCCCGACGGCGGGTCGCGTGCCCGGTGGCCTCGCTGCGGGCGCGACGTCGACCGCGGTGGGCGGCGAGCCGAGCTGGCGGGCCCCGTTCGACGACGAGGCGACCTGACGCCGACGTCACCCGACCACCCGAGCGGCGGGACCCTGCCGGCGCTCGAGGCACCCGAGCCCGCTCCCGCACAGCCCCGCGGCCCCCGCGCCGCGCCCGACAGAATGGTCTGATGGTCCGCATGGTCACGGCCCCGCACCGCGCGCGCATCTTCTCCGGGATGCAGCCCACGTCCGACTCCCTCCACCTCGGCAACTACCTCGGCGCGCTGACCCAGTGGGTCGCGCTGCAGGACGACCACGACGCGATCTACTGCGTCGTCGACCTGCACGCCCTCACGGTCGGCCCGGACCCGGCCGTCCTGCGTGAGCGGACGCGCCGCACGGCCGCGCAGTACCTCGCGGCGGGCGTCGACCCCGCGCGGTCGATCCTGTTCGTGCAGTCGCACGTCCCGGAGCACGCGGAGCTGGCCTGGTTGCTGTCGTGCCAGACGGGCTACGGCGAGGCGAGCCGGATGACGCAGTTCAAGGACAAGGCGGCGAAGCAGGGCACGGACGGCACGACGGTCGGCCTGTTCACGTACCCGGTGCTCATGGCGGCCGACATCCTGCTGTACGGCACGCAGCTCGTGCCTGTCGGCGAGGACCAGCGCCAGCACCTCGAGCTGACCCGGGACCTGGCGCAGCGTCTGAACAGCCGCTTCGGCAAGGACACGGTCGTGGTGCCGGAGGCGCACATCGTCAAGGCGACGGCCAAGATCTACGACCTGCAGGAGCCCACGGCGAAGATGAGCAAGAGCGCCGAGAGCCCGAACGGGCTCATCGAGCTGCTCGACGACCCGAAGGTGGTCGCGAAGCGCATCCGCTCGGCCGTGACGGACACCGAGCGCGAGATCCGTTTCGACGCGGCGGCGAAGCCCGGCATCTCGAACCTGCTGACGATCTACTCGGCGCTGTCGGGCAAGGGCGTCGCCGCGCTCGAGCAGGAGTACGAGGGCAAGGGCTACGGCGACCTCAAGAAGGACCTCGCGGAGGTCGTCGTCGACTTCCTCACGCCGTTCCAGGAGCGCGTGAACGGCTACCTCCAGGACCCGGCGTCGCTCGACGCCGTCCTGGCCGACGGCGCCGACCGCGCGCGCGAGCTCGCGTCGCCGACGCTCGACCGCGTGTACGACCGCTTCGGCCTGCTGCCGCGGCGGGCGGCCCGGCGGGGTGTGCACGCGGCGGACGGCGCCGCCCGGGAGGCCGGGTCGACCCCGGACGTGGTGAGGGCCGGGGCGTGAGGTTGCCGGAGAGATCCGGCACCCAGGTCCGGATCGGCGTCGCGATCACCGTGCCGGAGCCGTACGGCTCCGCGTTGCAGGCCGCCCGCGCACGTTTCGGCGACCCGTGGGCGGAGTTCATCCCGCCGCACATCACGCTGCTGCCCCCGACGGTCGTCGAGCACGACGTGATGCCGGCCGTCGACGAGCACCTCGCGGCGGTCGCCGCGCAGCACTCGCCGTTCGTCGTGCGGCTGCGCGGCACGGCGACGTTCCGCCCGGTGTCGCCGGTCGTCTTCATCCAGCTCGTCGAGGGCATCTCAGGCTGCGAGGGTCTCGAGGCGGGGGTCCGTTCGGGGGTGCTCGCACAGGACCTGCGGTTCCCGTACCACCCGCACGTCACGGTCGCGCACGAGGTGCCCGACGCCCAGCTGGACGAGGCGTTCGACGGGATGGCCGACTTCGACGCGACGTTCGTCGTGACGCACCTGCACTGCTACGCGCACGGCGACGACGGTGTCTGGCGGCCGTCGCGGGACTTCGTCCTGACGGGCCGGGCGCACGACGGGTCGGGTGCTCCGGCGGCCGACGCGGTGCTGCGTCCCGCGGATGCCGGGACGGTGGCGTCGACCTAGGGTCGTCGCATGGCGGGAGGTGGCGGCCGACGGCCGGACGAGGACGTCGCCGGCCCCGCGGTCGGCGAGGGG
>JAEWCA010000262.1 GCA_023390875.1 Actinomycetes bacterium | reverse complement strand
CGACGAGACGCTCGGCGCGGGCGGGCTCGTCGCGACCCTGGCCGCACGCGGTCACGCCCCCGAGGTCGTCGTGGTGTCCGACGGCGCCGCGTCCCACCCCGGATCCCCGACGCTCGACCCCGGCGCGCTCGCGGTACGACGACGTGCCGAGGTGCTCGCCGCCGTCCGCGCGCTCTCGCCACGGTCGACGGTGACGCTGCTCGGCCACCCCGACGGCGGTCTGCGCGAGGCCCGCGCCGAGGTGGTGCGGGACCTGCGCGCGGTGTGCACCGGCGACGGCCCGACCCCCGCACTGCTCGTCGCCCCGTGGCGCGGCGACGGGCACCGCGACCACCGGGTCGTCGGCGAGGCCGCCGCGCAGGTCGCCGAAGAGCTCGGCTGCACGCTCGTCGAGTACCCGCTCTGGCTGTGGCACTGGGCGACGCCCGACGACGAGCGCGTGCCCTGGGACCGGCTGCGCGCGCTCGACCTCGACGCCGACGCGGCGCTGCGCAAGCGGCGGGCCGTCGACGAGCACGCCACGCAGGTCCGGCCGCTGTCGGGCGACCCCCGCGACGCGGCCACGCTGCACCCTCGGTTCCTGCGCGGCTTCGACCGGGACGTCGAGGTGTTCGTCGTCGGCGCCGACCACGAGCAGCGCGACCTGGGCCGGGACTTCTTCGACGCCACGTACACCCGGCACGACGACCCGTGGGGCTACACGGACCGCTGGTACGAGGCCCGCAAGCGCGCGCTCACGCTCGCGTCGCTGCCCGACGAGAGCTACGGCCGGGCGCTCGAGGTGGGCTGCTCGATCGGCGTCCTCACCGCCGCCCTCGCCGACCGGTGCGACGACCTGCTCGCGCTCGACGTGTCGCCGCTCGCCGTCGAGCGCGCGCGCGAGCGTCTCGCGGGCCGGCCGCACGTGCGCGTCGAGACGGGCGACGTCGCGCACGACGTGCCCGACGGACCGTTCGACCTCGTCGTGCTGTCGGAGGTCGGGTACTACCTGACCCGCCCGACGTTGCGCCGCGTGCTCGACGGCCTGCGCGACCGGCTGGCCCCGGGCGGCACCCTGATCGCCTGCCACTGGCGCCATCCGGTGGCGGCCTACCCGCTGACCGGTGACGATGTGCACCGCAACCTGGCCCGCACGCGCGGGCTCACGCGCCTCGCGGCGCACACGGAGGAGGACATGGTGCTCGAGGTGTACTCGCCGGACCCGCGCTCGGTCGCGCGGCGGACGGGGCTCGCATGATCCGGCACGTCGCCGTCGTGGTGCCCGCCCGCGACGAGGAGGAGCTCGTCGGCCGCTGCCTGCGGTCGATCGCCGAGGCCGGGCTGGTCTGTCCCGTGCCGACGTCGCTGGTCGTGGTGCTCGACGCGTGCACGGACGGCACCGCGGCTGCGGTCGCGGACGCGCTCGAGGGCACGGTCGGCGTGGACGTCGAGGTCGTCGCCACCGAGGCGGGGAACGTCGGCGCGGCCCGCGCTCTCGGCGTGTCCCACGCGCTCGTCGGCCTGGACCTCGACCCGACCGACGTGCTGCTGGCCTGCACCGACGCCGACTCGCAGGTGCCGCCGTGGTGGCTCACGGAGCTCGTGCGCCTCGCCGACGAGGGTGCCGACGTCGTCGTCGGCACGGTCCGTCCCGACCCGACGGACCTCGACGCGGACGACCTCGAGGCCTGGTCCGCGACACGCGTCCCGGGCCGGCCGAACGGTCACGTGCACGGCGCGAACCTGGCCGTCCGCCTCTCGTCGTACGTGCGGGCGGGCGGTTTCCCCCGGCGCACCGAGCACGAGGACGTCACCCTCGTCGCGTCGCTGCGCGCGACCGGTGCGCGCGTGGTGCCGTCGGACGCGGTCGACGTGCTGACGTCCGGCCGCCGCGTCGGGCGCACGCCCGGCGGCTACGCCGGGTACCTCCAGCAACGCTTCCCGGTGGGCGCCCGGGCATGACCAGACCGGTGCTCGCCGTCGTCGCGGTGGTCGCGCTGCTCGCGGGCTGCGCGGCACGGCCGGACGCCGCCGCCGCGGACGCCGCCGTGCACGACTTCTACGCCGCGGTCGCGGACGAGGACGGCGACGCGGCGTGCGCGCTGCTCGCACCGTCCGCGCTCGAGAACCTCGAGTCCGACAGCGACGAGCCGTGCGCGGAGGCGGTGCTCGACGGCGACGTGGGCGCCACGCTCACCGCGCGCGTGCCCGACGGGCCGGCCACCTCGGTCCACGTCGCCGGGCGGGCGGCCCAGGTGGTGCTGCCCGACGACGTCGTGTTCCTCACGGTCGACGGCGACGCGTGGCGGCTCACCGCGGTCGGGTGCGACGCCCGGCCGGAGCGCCCCTACGACTGCGTGATCGAAGGAGGCTGACGATGCGGACCCTGTTCGTGATCGTGCTCGGCGGCATCCTGCTGGGCCTGGCGTACTTCGCGACCCTGGCGGTGCTGCACCGATGAGCCGCCTGAAGAACCACGGCCTGACGCTCTTCTTCGGGGCGATGTTCCTCGCGGCGCTCGCCGGCCAGGCGATCAGCGGCGTCGCCCTCGTCAACCGCGAGCAGATCTCCGCCGGGCTCGACCCGATCACGCTCGCCGAGTACGTGACCACGTCGCAGTTCGCCGTCGACGTCACCGAGAACTGGCAGTCGGAGTTCCTGCAGTTCCTGCTGTACATCCTCGCGACCGTGTGGCTGCTGCAGCGCGGGTCGCCCGAGTCCAAGAAGCTCGACGAGGCCGGCCGGGAGAGCGACGAGGACCAGCGGGTCGCCGAGTTCTCCCGTCCGGACTCGCCGTCGTGGGCCCGCGTCCGGGGATGGCGGCTGTCCGTCTACTCGCACTCGCTCGGGCTCGTGATGGGCACGATCTTCCTGCTCAGCTGGTTCGTGCAGTCGCTCGCGGGTGCCGTCGCCTTTTCGGAGGACCAGATGCGCGACCTCGCCGACCCGGTCTCGTGGGCGCAGTACCTCGCGCTGCCGGACTTCTGGAGCCGGACGCTGCAGAACTGGCAGTCCGAGTTCCTCGCCGTCGCGAGCATGGTCGTGCTGTCGATCTACCTGCGCGAACGCGGCTCCCCCGAGTCGAAGCCCGTCGGCGCGTCCCACGAGTCCACCGGGGTGGAGGGCTGACCCCGTCGGGTGATGTCCGCCACGGGGAGCCCGCTCGCCGCGCGGAACATCCGGCCGACTCCTACCCTCCCAGCATGCCTGCGACGACCGTCCGGAAGCGCGCCCTGCTGCGGGCCGTCGCGTTCGGCCTGGGCGTGTCCGTGCCGGTGTTCGTTCTCGCGTACCTGGTGCGCGCGGAGGCGCCGGGGCTGGTCCGGTTCGACCAGCAGGCGATCGTCTCCGCGACGACGTTCACGCGCGAGCACCCCGCGTTCCTCAAGGCGCTCCTCGTGTGGCAGGAGCTCCTCCAGGCCAAGTGGGTCAACCTCGCGGGGGCGCTGCTGTGCCTGTGGGTGTGGCGCAAGCACGGCCTCGCGACCCGCTCGCTGTGGGCGTTCTGCACGCTCATGGCCGCGTGGGTGCTGCAGCTCGCCGCGAAGGGGCTCGTGCAGCGGGCGCGGCCCGTCGTCGACGACGCGCTCGAGCACGCACCCGGGTCGAGCTTCCCGTCGGGCCACGCGACGAACACCGCCGCCGCCGCCGTCACGCTCACGCTGCTCGTCTGGCCGCTCCTGGGCCGTCGCGGCAGGGTCGTCGTGCCGGTCGTCGCCGGCTCCGTCACCGTGCTCACCGCCCTGGACCGTGTGTTCCTCGGCGTGCACTACCCGTCCGACGTGGTCGCCGGCGTGCTGTTCGGCACCGCGATGGCCGGCGCCTCGTACATCGGCTACCGCGGCTGGTCCGCGCAGCCCTCGCCGGAGAGGATCCCGTGACCCCGCTCGCGCTCCAGGCGGACAACCGCCGTCGCTCCTCCGTGCACACGTTCGTGCACCGCTACGAGCTCGACACGTCGGCGCCCACGTTCGGGTCGGCGTGCCGGGACCTTGCACGACGGGCCGTGCTGCCCGCCGTCGTGTGGTGGCTCGCCGTCGTCGGGATCGGCCTGCTCATCGTCGGGCCCCTCCACGACCTGCCGGCGGAGACCGCCGTCAACGAGTGGTTCGAGGGGCAGCGCACCGCGACGCTCAACAACATCACCCTGGCGCTGTCGGACATCGGCATGACCGAGTCGATCATCGGCGCGTGCGTGCTGTTCGTGGCGCTGTTCTGGTGGCGCACCAAGCAGTGGTGGGTCGCCGTGATCCCCGCGATCGCGATCGGCATGCAGGCGATCCTGTTCCTCACGTCGTCGCTGCTCGTCGGCCGGGAGCGCCCCGAGGTCGAGCTCCTCGACAACTCCCCGCCGACCACGGCGTTCCCCAGCGGCCACACGAGCGCGTCGACCGCGTTCTACGTGACGCTCGCGATGATGTGCCAGCGGATCACCCGACCGTGGCTGCGCTGGCTCCTCACGGTCCTGTGCCTCGTCGTGCCGTTCCTGGTCGGGACCGCCCGCCTGTACCGCGGCATGCACCACCTCACCGACGTGCTCGTCGGGATGGCGAACGGCCTGGTCTGCGCGTTCCTCGCGTGGCGCTACCTGCGGCGCGACGTGTGAGCACCGTCCCCGCCGCCGAGCAGCGGCACGACGACACGCCCCTGCGGTCCGCGGTCGTCATCAACGCGAACCGGGTGGAGGGTGCGGACGAGCTCCGCGACGCCATCACGAAGCAGCTCGTCGAGGCCGGCTGGCCCGAGCCGCTGTGGCTCGAGACGACGGCCGAGGACCCCGGCCTCGGCCAGGCCCGCCAGGCCGTCGAGGAGGGCGTCGACGTCGTGTTCGTGTGCGGCGGCGACGGCACGGTGCGCGCGGTCGTCGAAGGGCTCGCGGGCACCGACGTCGCGCTCGCGGTCCTCCCGGGTGGCACGGGCAACCTGCTCGCGGCCAACCTCGACATCCCCACCAACGTCCCCGACGGCGTCGCGACGGCCCTCGCCCGCGGCCGGCGGCAGGTCGACATCGGCGAGGTCGACGGGCAGGCGTTCGCCGTCATGGCCGGCATGGGCTTCGACGCGAAGATGGTCGACGACGCCCCGACCGAGCTCAAGGCCAAGGCCGGCTCCGTCGCGTACGTGGTGTCCGCGCTCAAGCACCTCGCCGACGACGAGATGCACGTCGAGGTCCGCGTCGACGACCAGCCGCCCGTGCGCCGCCACGCCCGCAGCGTGCTCGTCGGCAACGTCGGCCGGCTCCAGGGCGGCGTGCGGCTGCTGCCCGAGGCCGAGGCCGACAACGGCCAGATGGACGTCGCGATCATCGCGCCCCGCAACCTCGGCCACTGGGTGCAGCTCGCCGTCGCCGTCGTGCTCCGCCGCGAGCGCGTGCCGCGCATGGAGGTCCTGCGCGGTTCGCGGATCAGGATCCGCAGCACCCGCCCGCAGCCGCGTCAGCTCGACGGAGACGTGATCGACCCGGCCGACAACCTGGTCGCGAACGTCCGGCCGGGCGCCCTGTGGGTCTGCGTGCACCAGCCCGACACGACCGACGACCTCGCCGAGGGCGGTCAGGACTGACGCCGCTGCTCGGTCAGCGCGGTGCGTACCGCTCGACCGCGGACCGGAAGTACTCGGCCGCCGCAGCCCTCGCCGACCCTAGTCGCTGTCGGGCGACGGGAAGCCCGACGCCCGGCTCCCGCTCTCGACGGCCAGCAGGATCGCGACCCGCTCGTGCTCGACGCCGTCGTCGAGCCGCCCGCCGCCCGCCCCGCCGGCGGCGCGGGGGGGGGGGGGCTGCGCGACGACGGCGTCGAGCACGAGCGGGTCGCGATCCTGCTGGCCGTCGAGAGCGGGAGCCGGGCGTCGGGCTTCCCGTCGCCCGACAGCGACTAGGGACGGCGAGGGC
>JAEWCA010000253.1 GCA_023390875.1 Actinomycetes bacterium | reverse complement strand
GCCTCGAGCGTGCCGTCGTCGCCGCATGGGCCGACGCGCCTGTCGCCTGACAGACCGGCGAGCCGGGCGCGCCGCCGTGCGCGTGGGCCGACGCCCGCGCCGCGTGACGGACCGCCCCAGCAGAACCCCGACCCACCGACCCGTGACCCGTCGACCGCCCCCGGAGGAGCCGTGACCGCCGCTCGCCCGAGCCTCCTACGGGCCCTGACGTTCGGGCCGGCCGCCTACAGCTTGACGACAGGCGAGTACCGCAGGAGCAGCCGCTTGGTCCCCTCGGACCCGAAGTCGACCTTGACGACCGCGTTCGGCCCGGCCCCCTCGAGCGCGACGACCGTGCCGAGCCCGTACGAGTCGTGCGTCACGCGGTCGCCGATCGCCAGGTTCGGGATCGCCGCGTCCGACCGCGGCGTCGCCGACCCGAACTTGGCGCCGGTGGACGGCAGCGTGGGCCGCGACTCGCGCTCGGACCTTCCTCCCGACCCGTAGCCTCCCGAGCCGTACCCACCGGACCCCGAGCCCCGCGAGCCGTAGCCTCCCGAGCCGGACGAGCCCGACCGGTTGCCGCCCGAGCCGAAGCCCGAGCCCCAGCCGCCGCGCAGCTGCGACGACGACGACTCGCGCCGCCGCCAGTCGATGAGCTCGTCGGGCAGGTCGTCGAGGAACCGGCTGGGCGGGAACTCGTTGGGCACGCCCCACGCCGTACGGACGGCCGCCCGCGAGATGTACAGCCGCTCCCGGGCGCGCGTCAGCCCGACGTACGCGAGCCGCCGCTCCTCCGCGAGCTGGTCGGTGTCCGTGAGCGACCGCATGTGCGGGAAGGTCCCGTCCTCCATGCCCGTGAGGAACACGACGGGGAACTCCAGGCCCTTGGCGGTGTGCAGCGTCATCAGGGTGATCACGCCCTGGTCCGCGGGCTTGTCGGCACCGTCCTCGCCGTCGCCGCCGTCGGGCGTGGGGATCTGGTCGGAGTCCGCGACGAGCGAGACGCGCTCGAGGAAGTCGGCCAGGTCGCCGTCCGGCTCGCTCTGCTCGAACTCCGAGGCGACGGCGTGCAGCTCGGCGAGGTTCTCGACGCGCGACGCGTCCTGCGGGTCCTCGCTCGCGCGCAGCTCCGCGAGATAGCCCGACCGGTCGAGCACCGCGCCGAGCACCTCGGCCGGGCCGGCCGTCGAGGCGAGCACGCGCAGGTCGGTCATCATGTCGGCGAACGCCTGCAGGCCCGTGACCGCGCGGGTGCCCAGGCCGGGGACCTCGTCGAGCCGGTCGAGCGCCGCGCCGAACGAGATGCGCTCCCGCTCCGCGAAGCTCGACACCATCGCCTCGGACCTGTCGCCCAGCCCGCGCTTCGGGACGTTGAGGATGCGCCGCACGTTGACGTCGTCGTCGGGGTTCGCGATGGCCCGCAGGTACGCGACGGCGTCCTTGATCTCGCGCCGCTCGTAGAACCGCGTGCCGCCGACCACCTTGTACGGCAGGCCGACGCGGATCAGCACCTCCTCGAGCGCCCGGGACTGGGCGTTCGCGCGGTAGAAGATCGCCACGTCGCCCGGGCGGACGCCGTCGGAGTCGCCGAGCCGGTCGATCTCCTGCGCGACGAACCGCGCCTCCTCGTGCTCGGTGTCCGCGACGTAGGCGACGATCTGCGCACCCTGGCCCGAGTCGGTCCACAGCCGCTTGGGCTTGCGGCCCGGGTTGCGGCTGATCACCGCGTTGGCGGCGGACAGGATGGTCTGCGTGGAGCGGTAGTTCTGCTCGAGCAGGATCGTGCGTGCGTCCGGGTAGTCGGCCTCGAACTCCAGGATGTTGCGGATCGAGGCGCCGCGGAACGCGTAGATCGACTGGTCGGCGTCGCCGACGACCGTGAGCTCCCCGCGCGGCACGTCGTCCTCGTCCGCCGAAGCGCCTGCGGCCGTGACACCGACCAGCTCGCGGACCAGCACGTACTGCGCGTGGTTGGTGTCCTGGTACTCGTCGACCAGCACGTGCCGGAACCGCCGGCGGTAGTGCTCCGCGACCGCGGGGAACGCCTGCAGCAGGTGCACCGTGGTCATGATGAGGTCGTCGAAGTCGAGCGCGTGGGCCTGCCGCAGCCGCGCCTGGTAGCGCGTGTAGACCTGCGCGAGCGCCGCGTCGAAGTCGTTGGTCGCTCCCCCGCCGGACGTCGCCGCGAACTGCTCGGGGTCGACGAGCTCGTCCTTGAGCGCGGAGATCTTGTTCGCGAGCGCCTTCGCCGGGTAGCGCTTGGGGTCGAGGTCGAGCTCACGCGCGACGAGCGTGAGCAGGCGCTGCGAGTCGGCGGCGTCGTAGATCGAGAAGCTCGACCGCAGGCCGAGCGTCGCCGCCTCGCGCCGCAGGATCCGCACGCACGCCGAGTGGAACGTGGACACCCACATGTGCCGCGCGGACGGCCCGACGAGCCCCTCGACGCGCTCGCGCATCTCGGCGGCCGCCTTGTTGGTGAACGTGATGGCCAGGACCTCGCCGGGCCGCGCCCGACGGGTGGCCAGCAGGTGCGCGATGCGGTGCGCGAGCACGCGCGTCTTGCCCGAGCCGGCGCCCGCGACGATGAGCAGCGGCCCGCCGTGGTGCACGAC
>JAEWCA010000246.1 GCA_023390875.1 Actinomycetes bacterium | reverse complement strand
CCCTCGACCCGATGCAGCCGCCGGATCTCCGCCCAGTCCTCCACGGTCATCACCCTCCTCAGCGTCGCCGAGGGGGTCCGTTTTCATCCGTCGCCACGGGGTCAGTTTTCAGGCGTCGCCGACACCTGATCGTTGCGCCAACTTCAGTTGCGTCTGACGACGAGCAGGTTCACACACCGACACCCACTGCCGCGACGACGAGGTAGGAGGCATCCATGTCTGAAGACGTCGACCCACCGACCACCCCTCAGGCCGCGGTCGTGAATCAGGCTGCTGGGTCCCCGCCACCACCGCCGCGGAATGTCCGCATCGGGCGCGCTACCTTCGCCCGGGAAGACGGCTCAACGCCGCCGGACGCGCGGGGCAAGACATTGCTCGGGGTTGTGCCGCCGAAGAAGAAGGGCCGAGACCGTGGCTGACGAGCAGACCCCGGAGACGCCCCCACCGCCCCCACCGCCCTCGCCCGTACGCATTGGTGTTGTTCACGAGGGAAGGCGTCCCCCTGTCCCGCCAAGCGCTGAGGGGGGTGACCATGGCTGACCAGCCCGCTACGCCGCCAAGTCCTCCGCCGCCTCCTGCTCCCGTGCACATCCAGATCGAGAAGAAGGAGTCCCCGCGCGGCGACTTCGAGACTCGGTGACAAGTGCGTCGCGCCGTGAACGGCAGTCCGCCGTGGCACGCGACTCGATCGGCGGCGAGGGAAGCCGTTGCATCGCGCTCGGGCGTCGCACGGCATCGACACCCGGGCCGCGGCGTGACGATCCAGGCCGTGATGGTGTGGGTTCGCAGCGAGACGACGCCAGAAAGGCGTTCACCATCGCAGCTCGCCGCAACGGCGCAGGGTTCGCCGTAGTGCAAGGGAATCTCAAGGGAACCGGGACTCGCCTGACGACGAAGCCCCAGGTCAGGGCGTTCTGACCTGGGGCTTCGATGGTGGGCGATACTGGGATCGAACCAGTGACCTCTTCCGTGTCAGGGAAGCGCGCTACCGCTGCGCCAATCGCCCAGAGGGTGGTGCTGTGGGGGAGTGCAACCGAGGTGGAGATGGGATTCGAACCCACGTATACGGCTTTGCAGGCCGCTGCCTCGCCTCTCGGCCACTCCACCCTGAGACCGCAGTCCTCAGCGGCTGCGAGGAGCCGATCAGGAGTGTCTGCCTCCGAGCGGACGACGGGATTCGAACCCGCGACCCTCACCTTGGCAAGGTGATGCTCTACCACTGAGCCACGTCCGCGCTGCACGTCCTGCCGGTTCTCACCGGCGTTCCGTGTGCGTCCAGACTCTAACCGAGTTTTCCGGCGAGAGTCCAACTGGCTCCCGGTACCCGCGTGATCCTGCGGATCCGGCCTCCGGATACCCCCGTTCGGCGGACCGGAAAGCGTCGCGGACCAGGTCATACCGGGTGTCAGACTGGGCTCATGAGTGTCGTGATCTGGTCCGACGGAGTCCTGCACAGCCCCGATGAGGCGCTCGTCACAGGTGTCGACCACGGGTTGACCGTGGGCGACGGGGTGTTCGAGACGTGCGCGGTGTACGGCGGCGAGGCGTTCGCGCTGACCCGGCACCTGCGCCGGCTGCGTCGCTCGGCGCTGGGCCTCGGGCTCGCGGAGCCGGACGAGGACGCGGTCCGCGACGGCGTCAAGGCGGTGCTCGCCGCTGCCGACCCGGACACGGGCCGCCTGCGGATCACCCTCACGGGGGGCCCCGGTCCGCTCGGGTCGCACCGGTTCGCGCCGGCGGAGCAGCGTCAGACCGTCGTCGTCCTCGCCGGGCCTGCTGTGCGGGCCGAGACGTCCCGCGCGGTGCGCGTGCCGTGGGTCCGCAACGAGCGCTCGTCGGTCGCGGGCCTCAAGACGACGTCCTACGCGGAGAACGTCGTCGCGCTGGCCGAGGCGTACCGGCGCGGCGCCGACGAGGCCGTGCTCGCCAACACGGTCGGTGAGCTGTGCGAAGGGACGGGCTCGAACGTCCTCGTCGAACGTGGTGGCGAGCTCGTGACGCCGCGGCTCGACAGCGGGTGCCTCGCGGGCATCACGCGCGAGCTGCTCCTCGAGTGGGCCGCCGAGGCGGGTCTCCCGGTCCGGGAGGCCGCGCCGGGGGAGCTCCCGTACGAGGTGCTCGACGAGGTCGTCGCGGGGGAGTCGTTCCTCACGCTCAGCGGCTCCATCCGGAACGTGTCCCCGGTCGCCTCCCTCGACGAGGTCGACGTCGGGCTCGGCCCGGTGTCCCTGGAGGCGCAGCGGCTGTTCCAGGCGAAGGTCGCGGAGAACGTCGACCCGTGACGCCGGGCGAACGTGCCCGGGCACGACGAAGGCCGGCCCCGCCGTGCGGCAGGACCGGCCTTCGAGGTCGTCGTCAGGCGGTCAGGAGGGCGGCGATCAGGGCGGTGATCTCCGTCTCCATGCGGGCGCTCTCGGTGCCGAGCGGCACGAGGGCCTCGGTGGCGGCGAGGAACCGCGCGATGGGCTCGGTCGGTGCCGCGAGCAGCGCGCTGCCCTCGACCCCGCTGAGCGAGATGAGCGTGTAATCGGGGTCTTCGTCGCGCCACACCTGCACGTCACCCGTCCCGGCGGGCGCATCGGATCCCGCGTGCATCCCCAGGGAGAGGAGCTCGCGGCCGAGGAGCCACGTCGACATGGTGTGCGGGCCCGTGAAGACTGCGCGCACCGTGTACGGATCGGTTGTCCGGAAGGAGAACTCGGAGCTGACCGGGATGACACTGGCGTCGGACCCGATGAGCTGCATGGCGACGACCTCGACGACGTCGTACGACGGCTGCGTCATCGGGTCCTCCTGTTCACAAGGGCTGGAGGTCTCATCATGGCAGGCCAGGTGCCGGATTGGACCGGTCCTTGGCCCGAGTTCACCCGGAGGGACGCGGTGACGGGATTGCCCGATGGGTGCCACCACCCGTTCGGCCCGCCGGGTGCACGTCGCCCGGCCGGCCGCCGACCGGTTCGGAATCTGCGCCCAGGTTGGGTAGCATCCTCCTCGACGCCGCCCCCGGGTGGCTCTCCGACCTCGTGCTCCGCACGCAGGACGGGCGATTGGCTCAGTTGGTAGAGCGCCTCGTTCACACCGAGGAGGTCATCGGTTCGAGTCCGGTATCGCCCACAGAAGGCAGCGAGGGTCGCCCCAGAAGGG
>JAEWCA010000023.1 GCA_023390875.1 Actinomycetes bacterium | reverse complement strand
GCTCCGCGACCGCTCCGTGCGCCCCGCCTCCGAGCCTCGCGCCACCCCGCCGCTCCGCGACCGCGCCGTGCGCCCCGCCTCCGACGAGCCACCGCGGACCGACGAGCCAGCCCAGACCGAACGCGGGGGCGAGGGTCTTGCTGAGCGATCCGACGAGCACCACGCGGTCGGGGGCGAGACCCTGCAGCGCCGCGACGGGTCGCCGGTCGTAGCGGAACTCCGCGTCGTAGTCGTCCTCGAGCACGACGCCGTCGACGTCCCGCGCCCACCGCACGAGCGCCTCCCGCCGCGCGGGTGCGAGCACGCCGCCCGACGGGAACTGGTGGGCCGGCGTCACGAGCGCCGCCCGGGCACCGGTTCGCCCGGCGAGCGCGACCAGCGCGTGGGTGTCCACACCGTCGGCGTCGACGGGCACCGGGACGGGCTCGAGGCCGGCGTTCCGGGCGACGTCGCGCAGCACGGGCCACCCGGGGTCCTCGACGAGCAGCGCGCGGTGGCCCGAGGCGACGAGCGCGCGTGCGACCCGCGCGACGCCGTCGCTCGACCCGTGCGTCACGACGACGTCGTCGGGATCCGCGACGACCGCTCGGGAGACCGTGAGGCGGCCGGCGAGCGTCGCCCGGAGCACCGACGAGCCGAGCGGGTCGGACCCGAGCAGGTCGGCGGGCGTGGCGGTCATCACGGCGGTGTGCGCGGAGCGGGCCCATGCCTGGCGCGGGAGGTGGCGCAGGTCCGCGACGCCTGGTCCGAGGTCGAAGCGCTGGCGCCCGGACGGTCCCCTCGTGGTCCCGGGGGTCTGGCGGCCGACGGCGCCGGGCCCGTCCGAGGGGGCCTGCGCCCCTTCGACCGCGGGCTCCCCCGACGGTGATGTCGACTCCCCTCGGCCGAGCGCGGACGAGGGCGCCGACGACCCGCCGGGGCCCAGCACAGACGAGCGCGCTGACGACCCAGCCAGGTCCCACGCGGACGAGGAACCCGACGACTCACCAGGGCCGAGCGCGGACAAGTGAGGCGTCGTGCGGCGCGAGCGACCCGTCGTCCCGTCTCGGGGCGCGGGTGGGTCGCCCGCTCCCGGCGTCACGGACGCCGTGCGGCCTCCTCGACCCACGGGCCATGCGCCCTGCCCGACGCGCGTCGCGGAGCCCGTCCGCGCGTCGAGCACGCCCTCGGCGACGAGCTCGCCGTACGCCTCGGTCACGACCCACCGCGAGACGCCGAGGTCCTCCGCGAGCGCACGGCTGGGCGGGAGCGCCGCCCCGGCGCGCAACCGCCCGTCCCGCACGGCGGCCCGGACGGCGCGTGCGAGCTGGTCGCGCAAGGGCCCAGACCCGTCGAGCACGAGCAGGGGCTCGACCCCGACAGGTGGATTGGTCTGGTCGACCTGCATGAGATCGGATCGTACCACCGTGCCGCTGGCCGTCTACGGTCGACGCGTGGCCCTGGCGGACGGGCCGACGCGACGACCACGAGGAGCCCTCATGCAGCACCGCACGATCGGCACCGGCACCGGCACCGTCGAGGTCAGCACGCTGTGCCTCGGCGCGATGAACTTCGGCACCAGCACCCCGGAGGAGACGGCGTTCGCGATCCTCGACCGGTTCGTGGAGGCGGGCGGCACGTTCGTCGACACCGCGAACAACTACAACGCGTGGATCCCGGGCGGCCACGGCCGCGAGAGCGAGGACGTGCTGGGTCGCTGGATCCGGTCGCGCGGCGCAGCGGGCGTCGTCAAGGTCGCGACCAAGTGCGGTGCCGGCAAGAAGGACCCGGCGCTGCCGCTGTCGGGCGTCGCACCGACGAACTTCGAGGGCCTCGGCGCCGACGTCGTCAAGCGCGAGGCGTTCGAGAGCATGCGCCACCTCGGCGTCGAGAAGCTCGACGTGCTGTACGGGCACGTCGACGACCGCGAGACGCCCCTCGAGGAGACGGTCGGTGCGTTCGGCGAGCTCGTCGCCGACGGCGCGGTCACGGTCCCGGGCATCTCGAACGTCACGGTCTGGCGGGTCGTCGAGGCCCGGGCGACCGCCGAGCGGCTCGGTGTGGCGCCGTACGGGATCGTGCAGCAGCAGGGCGGGTACCTGCAGCCCACGCAGAACCCGTTCCGCACCAACTGGATCACCGGCGACCTGCTCGACTACGCGGCCTCGACGGGCGTCGACGGCCGGCCCGCGCTCGCCGTCGTCGCGTACTCCCCGCTGCTCAAGGGGGCGCTGTCCCGCGACGACAAGCCGCTGTCGGGCGGCACCGACCACGTGGGCGGGCGGCACCGCCGTCAGGTGCTCCGCGAGGTCGCGCGCGAGCTCGGCGTCAGCCCCGAGACCCTCGCGCTGGCGTGGCTCATGGGCGGCGAGGTCCCGGTGGTGCCGCTCGTGGGCCCGAGCAGCGTCGCGCAGCTCGACGACGCGCTCGCTGCGGTGGACCTGGTGCTCGACGACGACGTGCGCACCCGGCTGGACGAGGCCTGAGCCCGCACGAAGGGGCGACGCGGCGCGGTCCGCAGCCGCCCCGCGTGCCGGACGCGTTCGCGGGAGCGCGCGAACGGCACCCGTGACC
>JAEWCA010000213.1 GCA_023390875.1 Actinomycetes bacterium | reverse complement strand
CCCTGACGGGCCCCGTCGGGGCGGGCGAGCGCGAGCCCGGCACCCGTCGACCGTCGACACCCGGGACAGCGCCGCGTGCGGCCCGCGACCCGGGGCTTTCGCGGCGTCGTCGCAGGTGAGAAGATGTGTCCGACGTGATGAGAGCGCTCCCAGCGCGCGCATCACCCGTGACCCGAACCGGCAGCTCGACGAGGAGCAGCGCCATGCCCGACCGCCCCGCACCCGCCACCCGTCCGTGGGGTGCGCCGGTGGACCGCCGGACGGTGCTCCGGCTCGGCGGCGGCCTCGTGGCGCTGGGCGCCCTCGCGGCCTGCACGCCCCCCGAGCGCACCGACGCCCCGACGGCGACCCCCACACCCTCCACGTGGTCGCCGCCCGCGGACCCCATGACGTTCCGCGCGGCGTTCGTCTTCGGCGCCGCGACCTCGGCGTTCCAGGTCGAGGGGTCGACGACGGCGGACGGCCGTGGCCCGTCGATCTGGGACACGTTCGCCGCGCAGCCGGGCCGCATCGCGGGCGGCGCGACGGGGGACCCGGCCGCCGACCACTACCGCCGGTGGCAGCATGACCTGGACCTCATGTCGGACCTGGGCCTGCGGTCGTACCGGTTCTCGGTGGCGTGGCCGCGGATCCAGCCGACGGGCTCGGGGCCCGTGAACCAACCCGGGGTCGACTTCTACCGCCGCCTCGTCGACGGCCTGGGTGAGCGTGGCATCACGCCGGCGATCACGCTGTACCACTGGGACCTGCCGCAGCCGTTGCAGGACGCGGGCGGGTGGGCGGTGCGGGACACCGCCGGACGGTTCGCCGACTACGCGACGGTGATGTTCGACGCGCTGGGCGACGTCGACGCGACGTGGCTGACCATCAACGAGCCGAAGACGACCGCGGCCGTCGGCTACGGCTCGCCGTACCACGCGCCGGGTGCGAACGACGTCGACCAGCAGGTCGCGGCCGTGCACCACCAGCTCCTCGGTCACGGGCTCGCGGTCCGCCGGTTCCGGGAGAGCGGTGCGAAGGGCGGCATCGGCATCGCGCTCAACCTGCTGCCCGTGTACCCGGCGGGCATGGGCGCGGAGAAGCCGACGACGAGGGCGGACGCGGTCGAGAACCGGCTCTACCTCGACCCGGTGCTCGTCGGCGCCTACCCCGAGGACGCCATCGGCGAGAAGGCCGGCCAGGTCCACGCCGACCGGGCCGCGTTCGAGGCGCTCGTCCAGCCGGGGGACCTCGACACCATCAGCGAGCCGCTCGACGTGCTCGCCGTCCAGTACTACGGCGTCGCGGGCATCGACCGCACCGGGAACGTCGTGACGATCGCGCCGCAGTCGGACGCCCCGTGGCAGCAGATCCGGCCGGAGGGCCTGTACGACGTGCTCACCCGGCTGACCCGCGACTACCCGGACGCCCCGCCGCTGATCATCACGGAGAACGGCATCCCCGACCCCACGCCGCAGGGCACGACGCAGGACGACGACCGCACCGAGTTCCTGCGCGCGCACTTCCAGCAGGCGGCCCGGGCGATCCAGGACGGGGTCGACCTGCGGGCGTACTACGTGTGGTCGTTGCTCGACAACTTCGAGTGGGCGGAGGGCCTCACGCAGCGCTGGGGGATCGTGCACGTCGACTTCGAGACGCAGGAGCGGACCCCCAAGGCGAGCGCCCTCTGGTACCGGGACGTCATCGCCGCCAACGCGGTCCCGCCGACGGGATGACAGGCCCGGACGTGCTGATGTCGGCGCCGTGTCGGGGTTCGCACAGCGGGCGTCCAGGCGGTGTGCGCAGCGTCACCGTCCGACGATGAGGCGGTGAAAGTCGGGCGGCGATACCGTAAATACATGCCTCAGACCGTTCCCGCACCTGCCGACGCGTCCCCGTCCGGCACCACGGCGCCCCGGCAGACCAAGCCTCGCAAGGTCCCGCGCGTCGTCGTCCTCGGCGGCGGCACGGTCGGTCTCTACACCGCCCGCCGGCTGCGCAAGCGCCTCGGCAAGCGCGAGGCGGCCATCGTCGTCGTCGACCCGCGCCCCTACATGACGTACGCGCCGTTCCTCCCCGAGACGGCCGCCGGCTCCATCGACGCCCGCAACGTCGTCGCCCCGCACCGCCGCGCGCTCAAGGGCGTCGACGTGCTGCAGGGCAAGGTGTCGCAGATCCACCACGCCGAGCGCACGGTCGAGATCACGCCCGAGGAGGGCGAGCCGTACTGGATCACGTACGACCACCTGGTCGTCGGCCTCGGCTCGGTCGCCCGCACGCTGCCCATCCCGGGCCTCGCGGAGAACGGCATCGGCTTCAAGAACGTCGAAGAGGCCATCGCCCTACGCAACCACGTCCTCAACCGGATCGACGTCGCGTCGTCCACGTGGGACCCGGAGCTGCGCAAGCGCATGCTGACGTTCGTGTTCGTCGGCGGCGGCTTCGCCGGCATCGAGGCGCTCGCCGAGGTCGAGGACATGGCCCGCGTCGCCGTGAAGTACTACAAGGCGATCGAGCAGGACGAGCTCCGGTTCGTGCTCGTCGAGGGCTCGCCGCGCATCCTGCCCGAGGTCAGCGAGGAGCTCGGCGGCTACACGCTCGAGCAGCTGCGCAAGCGCAACATCGAGATCCACCTCTCGACGTTCCTGAGCTCGTGCGTCGACGGCCACGTGGTCCTGTCGAACAAGACGGAGTTCGACGCCGAGACGATCGTGTGGACGGCCGGCGTCAAGGCCAACCCGGTGCTGCAGAACTCCGACCTGCCGCTCGACCAGCTCGGTCGCGTGACGACGAACACGAAGCTGCAGGTCGTCGACGCGGACGGCGTCGTCGTCGCGGACGCGTACGCCGCCGGCGACTGCGCGGCCGTGCCGGACCTCTACAACCCCGGCAAGTTCTGCCCGCCGAACGCGCAGCACGCGCTGCGCGAGGGCAACCACCTCGGCGACAACCTCGCCCGGGTGCTGCGCTCGGCGGAGCCCACCGAGTACAAGCACAAGAACATCGGCGCGGTCGCGTCGCTCGGCATGTACAAGGGCGTCGCGCAGATGTTCGGCCGGATCAAGGTCCGCGGCTTCCTCGCGTGGGTGCTGCACCGCAGCTACCACGTGGCGGCCATGCCGACGTTCAACCGCAAGATCCGCATCGCGGCCGGCTGGACGGGCTCGATCCTGCTGCGTCGTGAGGTCGTCGCGCTCGGTGCCCTGCACGACCCGCGTGCGGAGTTCCGTGCCGCGTCGGTCCCGCCCAAGCCGCGCGCCGTCGAGCCGGGCGAGAAGGACCCGTCGCTGCCGGCCATCAAGGCCGAGCCGGGTTCGCCCGAGGAGAAGCGTCAGGCGAAGAACGCGAGCTGACGCTCGTCCCTGCCTCGTCTCGAGCCCTCGACCCTGCCG
>JAEWCA010000207.1 GCA_023390875.1 Actinomycetes bacterium | reverse complement strand
CCGGTCGCCTCGTCGAGCGCGCGCAACGACCGCACGAGGTAGGCGAGGCGCGGCGACCCCGAGGCCCGCCACAGCGCCGGGTCGGCGACGAACAGCGCGACGACCTCGTCGTCCGCGGCGCGTGCGTCCTGCACGGCGGCGAGCAGGGCGGGGTGGTCGGACAGGCGCAGGTCCCGGCGGAACCACAGGACCACGGGCACCGGGCGACGCTACCCCGACCGTCAGGCGTGCGCGCGGGCGGGCGAACCGCCACGATGGGGACCATGAGCGAGGGGGCTCGAGGAACAGGCACCGCCGACGACCGGGTCCTGCCGCGTGACCGGGCGTTCTTCGGTCACCCGATGGGGTTGTTCACGCTCTTCAACACCGAGCTGTGGGAGCGGTTCAGCTACTACGGGATGCGCGCCATCCTGCTGTTCTACCTGACCGACACCGCCGCCAACGGCGGTCTCGGTCTTCCCGAGGCGACGGGCGAGGCGGTCGTCGCCGTGTACGGCGCGGCGGTGTACCTGCTGTCGGTGCTCGGCGGCTGGCTCGCGGACCGGTTCATCGGCGGGCGGCGGTCCGTGCTGTACGGCGGCGTCGTCATCGCGGCGGGGCACGTCGCGCTCGCGATCCCGAACCCGAGCTTCTCGTTCCTCGGCATCGTGCTGGTGGCGCTCGGCACGGGCCTGCTCAAGCCCAACGTGTCGAGCATGGTCGGCGAGCTGTACCACCGCGACGACCCGCGCCGGGACTCCGGGTTCTCGATCTACTACATGGGCATCAACATCGGCTCGCTGCTCGCGCCGCTGCTCGTGGGGTGGGCCCGCGACTGGGGCGGCTACCACGCCGGGTTCGCGGTCGCGGCGATCGGCATGGGCATCTCGCTCGTCGTGTTCGTGCTCGGCCGCCGGCTGCTCGGCGGAGCGGGCGACTTCCCGCCCAACCCCATGACCGTCGAGGACCGGGCCGGCGCGGTGCGGATCGTCCTGGCCGTGGTCGTGGGCGTCCTGCTCGCCGTCGCGCTCGCGTGGGCCGTGGGCGGCGGGTTCACCGTCAACACCTGGATCGACGCCCTCTCGTACCTCGCGTTCGCCGCGCCGATCGCGACGTTCTGGGTCATGTTCCGCTCGCCGAAGGTCAGCGAGCACGAGAAGCAGCGGCTGCGCGCGTACATCCCGCTGTTCGTCGCGGCGATGCTGTTCTGGATGATCTTCGAGCAGGCGTCGAGCACGCTGTCGAGCTTCGCGAAGGACCGGACCGACCTCACCATCGGCGGCTTCACGATCTCGCCGGAGTTCTACCAGACGGTCAACCCGGCCTCGATCGTCATCCTCGCGCCGGTGTTCGCGTGGATCTGGACCAAGCTCGACGACCGCCCGCCGACCGCCGTGAAGTTCGCGCTGGGCCTGACGTTCGCGGCCCTGAGCTTCGTGTTCCTCGCGGGCATGTCGGCGCTGTTCGAGGGCGACAAGGCGCCGTGGTGGGTGCTCATCGTCGTCTACGTCATCCAGACCATCGGTGAGCTCTGCCTGTCGCCCGTGGGCCTCGCGGCGACCACGCTGCTCGCGCCACGGGCGTTCCGCGGGCAGGCCATGGCGTTGTGGTTCCTCGCCACGTCGGCCGGCAACGCGATCACCGCGCAGCTCGTGCAGGCGACGCAGGACGTGAGCGACACCGCGTACTTCGGGTGGATCGGCATCGTCGCGCTCGCGGTCGCCGGCGGGATGTTCGCGATCGCGCCGTGGGTGACGCGCCACATCAAGGCGGGCGCCGAGTCGGCCGGCGAGGCGGCCCTGCAGCACTGAGGGCCCGTGCGAGCGCCCCCGGGGGTCGCGCTCGACGCCGGGCCGACGCACCATCGAGGGGTGACCACCACCGTCGAGCGTCGACCGTCGCTGCGCCGCCGTGCGGGCGACGTGCTGTTCCTGCGGGTGTCCGGCGCGGACGGCTTCGCGACGCGCGAGCGCATCCACCACGCACCGGGTCCCCGCTGGTTCGCGCCCGGCTCGGCGGTGCAGGTGGTGCACGGTGACGCGTCGATGTTCCCGGGCGGTCTGCGGGCGCTGCTCCTGCAGGCGCTGCACCCGGTGGCGATGGCGGCGGTCGCCGAGTTCTCGGACTTCCGCGACGACCCGTGGGGCCGGCTCGCGCGGACGAGCACGTTCCTCGCGACGACGGCGTTCGGGCGCGCCGACGACGCCGAGGCGGCCGTGCAGCACGTGCGCCGGGTGCACGGGTACGTCCGGGGCGTCACGTCCGAGGGCGTCCCGTACTCGGCGGACGACCCGCACCTGCTGGCGTGGATCCACGCGGCGGGCGTGGACAGCTTCGTCGCGGCGCACCGCCGGTTCGGGGAGCGGCCGCTCGACGACGCCGGGTACGACGAGTACGTCGCGCAGTCCGCGGTCGTCGCGCGGGGTCTCGGGGTCGTGGACCCGCCGATGACGCTGGCGGAGGTCACCGCGCTGATCGACGCGTACCGTCCCGAGCTCCGGGTCACCGACGCGTCCCGAGCGACGGTCGACTTCCTGCTGCGCACCCCGCCCCTGCCGCCCGCGCTGCGCCCGGCGTACCGCGCGCTCGCGGCGGGTGCGGCCGCGACCCTGCCG
>JAEWCA010000109.1 GCA_023390875.1 Actinomycetes bacterium | reverse complement strand
TGCTGATCCTCGACGAGCCCACCGAGGGCATCCAGCCGTCCGTCGTGCAGGAGATCGAGGACGCCGTCGGGACGCTCACGCGGGCCGGTGGGCTCGCGGTGCTGCTCGTCGAGCAGCACGTGGGCTTCGCGCTCGCCGCCGCCGGGCGGTACTACGTGCTCGAGTCGGGCCGGGTGACCCGGACCGGTGCGGGCGGGGCGGACCAGGAGGCGGACGTGCGGGCCGCGATGGCCCTGTGACGGCGTCCTGGACAGGGGCCGACGTCCGCGGAGCCGGACCGGGGGAGGGCTACAGTTCGTGGGCATGAGCACGGGTCGGACGGGCGCCCTGTCCGGGGTCGTCGGGCAGGGCGACACCGCCGGCGACGAGCGCGCGGACGCCGCCCGCTCGCTGCGCGAGGTCGTCTACCACCGGCTGCGCGACGAGATCCTCAACGGCCGCATCTCGCCGCGCGAGCGGCTCACCGAGCCCAAGCTCGGCAAGGCGTTCGACGTGTCCCGTACACCCGTGCGCGAGGCGCTGTCGCGGCTGCTGTCCGACGGGCTCGTGGAACGCACCGACTTCGGGTACGCGGTCGTCGTGCCGAGCCTCGAGGACCTGCGCAACCTGTACGAGCTGCGCATCACCCTCGAGCTGCGCGGCATCGCACGGGCCATCGAGAACCCCGAGGTGCGGCACGACGAGGCCGCCCTGCGTGAGGAGCTCGACCGCTGGTACGCGCTGCGCGTGACGCCGCCCGACCCGGACCCGAGCTTCGTGCTGCTCGACGAGCGGTACCACCAGGTGCTGTCGCGGTCGTCGGGCAACGCGCAGCTCACCGACGCGCTCGTCGCCGTCAACCAGAAGATCCGGGCCGTGCGCATGCACGACTTCGTGGAGACCGACCGCATCGCGACGACCATCGACGAGCACATCGAGATCGTCGAGCTCGTGCTCGACCGGCGGCTGCCCGAGGCGCTCACCGCGCTGCACAAGCACGTCGGGGAGTCCCTCGAGGTCGTCATGGAGCGTGCGACGGCGGCCATGACGCGCATGGCGCTCGCGGGCTGACCTGCCCCTCGGCGGCGCCCGTCGGGGCGTAACGCGGCGTTTACCCGTGGACGTCGGGCGGGAAACACGGCCTCCGTACGGTGCGGGATACCGGGGTGTATACACCCCATCTCGCACTCGATCCGGGGGACCGCCGTGTTCGACACCCTGCTCGTCGCCAACCGTGGCGAGATCGCCGTCCGCATCCTGCGCACCGCCCGCGACCTGGGCCTCAAGACGGTCGCCGTGTACTCCGACGCGGACGCCGCCGCCCCGCACGTGCGCCTCGCGGACGTCGCGGTCCGCCTCGGTCCGGCACCGGCCGTCGAGAGCTACCTGCGCGCCGACCTCGTGCTGCAGGCCGCGGCCGAGACCGGCGCCGGCGCGATCCACCCCGGCTACGGGTTCCTCTCGGAGAACGCCTCGTTCGCCGGGCACGTCGAGGCGGCCGGGCTCGCGTTCGTCGGGCCGACGCCCGCGCACCTGTCGGTGTTCGGCGACAAGCACCAGGCGCGGCAGGCCGCGCTCGCGGCCGACGTGCCGCTCGTGCCGGGGTCCGGGCTGCTCGCGACCGTCGACGACGCGCTCGCGGCGGCCGAGGTCGTCGGCTACCCCGTGATGCTCAAGGCGGTCGGGGGCGGTGGTGGCATCGGGATGCAGGCGTGCGCCGGGCCCGCCGAGCTCGTCGACGCGTACGAGAAGGTACAGCGGGTCGCGTCGGCGTCGTTCGGCTCGAGCGGCGTGTTCCTCGAGCGGTTCGTCGCCCGCGCGCGGCACCTCGAGGTGCAGGTGTTCGGCGACGGTGCCGGTCGCGTCGTCAGCCTCGGCGACCGGGACTGCTCGCTGCAGCGGCGGAACCAGAAGGTCGTCGAGGAGGCCCCCGCGCCCGCGCTGCCGGACGACGTGCGCGCGCGGCTGCACGAGTCCGCGCGGGCGCTGACGGCGTCCGTCGGCTACCGGTCCGCGGGGACCGTCGAGTACGTGTACGACGTCGACCGCGGCGAGGCCTCGTTCCTCGAGGTCAACACGCGCCTGCAGGTCGAGCACCCCGTCACCGAGCTCGTCACGCGCGTCGACCTCGTCGAGTGGATGCTCCGCCTCGCCCAGGGGGACACGACGTTCCTCGACGACGTCCCCGCGTCCGGCCCGCCCGTGCGCGGGCACGCGGTCGAGGTGCGCGTCTACGCGGAGGACCCGCGCAAGGACTACCGGCCGAGCGCGGGGCTGCTCACCGAGGTCGTCTACCCGTCCGACGTGCGGGTCGACGCCTGGGCCGAGACCGGGCAGGAGGTGACCAGCCACTACGACCCGATGCTCGCGAAGGTGATCACGCACGGCGCCGACCGGTCCGAGGCGTTCGCGTCGTCCGCCGCCGCCCTCGCCGGGACCCGCATCTCCGGGATCGCCACCAACCTGCCGCTGCTGCGCACGATCGTCGGGCTCGACGCCGTCCTGGCCGCGTCCCACACGACCGGCACGCTCGCCGGGGTCGGCGACGACGAGCCGTGGGTCGACGTGCTCCGGCCCGGTGTCATGACGACGGTGCAGGACTGGCCCGGCCGGCTCGGGCACTGGGACGTCGGCATCTCGCCGTCCGGGCCGATGGACGACCTGTCGTTCCGGCTCGGCAACCGCGCGCTCGGCAACCCCGAGGGGGCGCCCGGCCTCGAGTGCACCCTCACCGGTCCGCGCCTGCGGTTCAGCCACGAGACGGTCGTGTGCGTGACCGGCGCCGACGCGCCCGTCACGGTCGACGGCGAGCCCGTGCCGCAGTGGGAGCCCGTCGTCGTGCCCGCAGGCGGGGTCCTCGACGTCGGCGCGCCGCACGACCTCGGCCTGCGCACGTACGTGCTGGTCAGGGGCGGTCTCGACGTGCCGCAGTACCTCGGGTCGGCGTCGACGTTCTCGCTCGGCGGGTTCGGCGGGTACACCGGGCGCGCGCTCGTGCTCGGCGACACGCTCGTGCCCGGCACCGCCGCCGCCGGGCCGACGTCGATCGTGCCGTCCGCCGACCGCCCCGAGCTCGTGCACGACTGGGAGCTCGCCGTCGCCGAGGGCCCGCAGCCCGCCCCGACCTACTTCACGCGCGACGACATGGCGATGCTGTACTCCGCGACGTGGCAGGTGCAGACGCACGCCAACCGCACGGGCATCCGGCTCACCGGGCCCAAGCCGCAGTGGGCCCGGCCCGACGGCGGCGAGGCAGGCCTGCACCCGTCGAACCTGCACGACAACCCGTACTCCGTGGGCGCGCTCAACGTGTCCGGCGACACCCCGATCCTGCTCGGGCCCGACGGGCCCTCGCTCGGCGGGTTCGCGTGCCCGGTGACGGTGGTCGTCGGGCACCGCTGGAAGCTCGGCCAGATCCGGCCCGGCGACACCGTGCGCCTCGTGCCCGTGCCCGCGGCGACCGCGGACGCGCTGCGGTCGTCCGACGCGCTGCGTGCGCTCGCGTCCGTGCCCGCGTCGCTGCCGGTCGGGCCCGACGGGGACGACGGTGTGCTCGCCCGCATCGACGGCGACGACGACCGGCCCGACGTCGTCTACCTGCGCGGCGCCGACGACAACGTGCTCGTCGAGTACGGCCCGATGGTGCTCGACCTCGGCCTCCGGATGCGGGTGCACGCGCTCGGCGAGGCGCTGCGGGCCCGGGAGCTCGACGGGGTCGTCGACATCACGCCGGGTGTCCGGTCGCTGCACGTGCACGTCGACCCTGCTCTCGTGGCCGTGCCGGCGTTGGTCGACGTGCTCGTCGAGATCGAGGCCGGGCTGCCCGCGACCGCCGACCTCGTCGTCCCGTCCCGCCGCATCCACCTGCCGCTGTCGTTCGACGACCCCGTGATCGGCGAGGCCGTCGAGCGGTACCAGGCGGGTGTGCGCCCGTCGGCGCCGTGGCTGCCGTCGAACATCGAGTTCGTCCGCCGCATCAACGGCCTGACCTCGACGGACGACGTGCTTCGCACGATGACCGCGGCCGAGTACCTCGTGCTCGGCCTCGGCGACGTGTACCTCGGCGCACCGCTCGCCGTGCCGCTCGACCCGCGGCACCGGCTCATGACGACCAAGTACAACCCGGCCCGCACGTGGACCGCGTCCGACACCGTGGGCCTCGGCGGCCAGTACCTGTGCGTCTACGGCATGGACTCGCCCGGCGGGTACCAGCTCGTCGGCCGCACCGTCCCCATCTGGTCCGGGCACCGGCAGCGCGGGGTGTTCGAACCCGGCAAGCCGTGGCTGCTGCGGTTCTTCGACCGGATCGTGTGGCACCCCGTCACGCCCGCCACGCTGCTGACCCAGCGGGAGCAGTTCGCCGCCGGGCGCCTCGACGTCGAGGTCGAGCACGGCACGTTCTCGTACCGCGACCACCTCGCGCTGCTCGATGAGCACGCCGACGACATCGCCGCGTTCCAGGACCGGCAGGCCCACGCGTTCGCCGCCGAACGGTCGGCGTGGGCTGCGGCGGGCGAGCTCTCCGGGCCCGCCGACGAACCTGCGGACTCCGCGGCCGGGTCGCCGGCCGAGGTCGACGTGCCCGACGGCAGCGTGCTCGTCGAGGCGCCCATGGTCGGCAGCGTGTGGCGGGTCGAGGCGCAGGTCGGGGACGTCGTCGCGGCGGGAGACCTGCTCGTCGCCCTCGAGGCCATGAAGCTCGAGCTCGGCGTCGTCGCCCCCGCCGACGGGCGCGTGCTGCGCGTGCTCGTCGAACCCGGTCAGCACGTCGCGCCCGGAACGCCGCTCGCGGTCGTGGCGGTGGGCGCATGACGCTGCTCGAGACGGGGACCGCGGTCGAGCGGGTCCGCGCCGCGCATGCGCGGATCGACCAGGTCGACCGGCCCGAGGTGTGGATCGCGCTCGTGCCGCCGGACGAGGCGCTCGCGGCGGCGGCCCGCGTCGACGCCGCCGTGGCCGCCGGTGCGGACCTGCCC
>JAEWCA010000103.1 GCA_023390875.1 Actinomycetes bacterium | reverse complement strand
CGCCTGCGTCGTGAGCAGGCGGGCCGACCGGCCCGGGTGAGACTAGCTAGTGCTCAGCCCTTCGACAGCGCGCCGTAGCGGAACTTGAAGGACGCGTCGAGCGTGTCCTCCGCGCCGTTGACGTCCTTGCCGACGACGGCGACCTGCGCACCCTGCAGGTACGGGACCGTCGACAGGTCCTTGGCGACGGCGTCCTGGATCTGGCCGATGAGCGCGGTGCGCGCGGCCGGGTCCGGCGTCGTGGCCTGCTGCAGGATCATGTCGTTGACGGTCGGGTTGTCGTAGTGGTTCGCGAGGAAGTTGTCCTTGAGGAAGAACGGCGTCAGGTAGTTGTCGGCGTCCGAGTAGTCCGGGAACCAGCCGAGCTGGTAGGCCGGGTAGACGTCCGAGACGCGGTCCTTGGAGTACTGCACCCACTCGGTGGTCTGCAGGTCGACCGTGAACAGGCCGTCCTTCTCGAGCTGGTCCTTGATGAGGCCGTACTCGTCACCCGACGACGGGCCGTAGTGGTCGTTCGAGTACTGCAGGCTCAGCTTGACCGGCGTCGTGACACCGGCGGCCGACAGGGTCTCCTTCGCCTTGGCGGCGTCCGGGCCGCCCTTGCCGTCGCCGTAGAGGCCCTTGAGCGCCTCGTTGGCACCGGTGAGGCCCTCCGCGACGAACGAGTACAGCGGCGTGTACGTGCCCTTGTAGACCTGGTCCGACAGCTCCTGGCGGTCGATCAGGTCGGCGACGGCCTGGCGCACCGCGAGGGCCTTGGCCGGGTCGGCCTCCGCCGTCTTGGCGCCGTACGGCTGCGTGTCGAAGTTGAACGTGATGTAGCGGATCTCGCCGCCGGGGCCGTCGACGACCTTGACGTTGTCGTCGCCGCGCAGGTCCTCGATGTCGGTGGCCGCGAGGCTGCGGATGGCGACGTCGATGTTGCCCTGCTGCACCTCGAGCTTGAGGTTGGAGGAGTCCGCGTAGTACTTGACGTTGATCTCGTCCGTCTTGGGCTTGCCGAGCAGACCCTTGTAGTCCGGGTTCGCCTTGTACGAGACCAGGTTGTTGAAGTCGTACGCCGTGATCACGTACTGGCCCGCGAACGCGTTGGCCTTGACGATGTCCTGGTCGGGCGTGAGCTCGTCGGGGGAGAGGACCTCCTCGTCGACGATCGCGCCCGGGAAGCTCGACAGGATCTGCGGGAAGACCTGGTCGTTGGCGGCCTTGAGGTGGAAGACGACGGTCGTGTCGTCCACGGCGTCCGTCGACTCGAGGTTGTAGAGCAGCGACGACGGGCCGTCGGGCGCCGCGATCTTGAGCTGGCGGTCGAACGAGAACTTCACGTCCGAGGCCGTGAGGTCGTGGCCGTTGGCGAACTTCAGGCCGGGCTTGAGCTTGACCGTGTACTCGGTCGGGCTCGTGAACTCGGCGGACTCGGCGGCGTCGGGCTCGACGTCCGACGTGCCGTAGGGGGAGTTCATGAGGAACTCGAACACCTGGGTCTGCACCGCGAGCGAGCCGTTGTCGTAGGACCCGGCGGGGTCGAGCGTGACGATCTTGTCGGTGGTGCCGATGGTCAGCGCGCCGCCGCTGCCGCCGTTGTCGGCGCTGTCGGTGCTGCCGCCGTCGTTCCCGTTGCCGCTGCAGGCGGCGAGGACGAGGGCCGTGGCGGCGATGCCCGCGGTCGTCGCGAGCGCGCGACGCCGGTTCTTCGCAACGGAAGACATCCGCTACCTCTTTCGTCTGGAGCCGGGACCTGTGACCCAGGCCACTCCGGCTGGTGCGTGTTGGAGGGATGTCTAACACACACAAGTCACGCAGGAAACGCTTGTCTTACCGACAAGTAACATCCAGATACCGAGATGGTCACGAGTCGGCCACGGCCCCGTGCGGACGCTCATCCGGCGACGACCGGCGCGCCCTCCTCGTCGAGCGCGACCGGTTCCGGCCCGCGGACACCGAGGGCACGCGCGACGAGCGGGCCGGTCAGCCCGTACAGGACCGCCGTCGCCAGCACGACGCCGAACACCACCGGGACCAACTGGGGGAACGGGTCGCCGGCCTGGTCGAAGCGGATCGTGAACACCGACGCCGTCGACGCGGCCACGACGCCCCGCGGCGCCATCCACGCGACCATCGCCCGCTCGCGTCCGGTCAGCACGCTGCGCGTCGTCGACACCCACGCCGCGACGGGCCGGACGACGAGCGCGAGCAGCGCGACCACGACGAGCGTGAGCGGGAGATAGTGCAGCAGGTCGTCGAGGTCCACCAGCGCCGCGAGGACGATGAACAGCGACCCCACGATCAGCAGGCCGACGTGGCTGCCGAACTCGTGCAGCGCCTCGACCGGCACGAACCGCTGGTTCGCGAGCGCCACGCCCATCGCCGTCGTCGCGAACAGCCCGGACTCGTCGAACACCGCCTCCGCACCCGCGAACGCCACGAGCGCGAGCGCGACGGCCAGCGCGACCTGGACGGGCTCCGGCACCCATCCCGATCGGACCGCCAGCACGTACACCGCCGCCCCGACGAGACCCACGGCGACCCCGGACACGCCCGTGAGACCGAGGCGCGGAGGGTCGGCGTGCAGCGCGACGTTGACCGCGCCGAGCGCGACCGTCGCGCCGATCGGGTCGATGAAGATGCCCTCGAACGCGAGCACCGACTCGAGCGGCTGCCGGGGACGGATGATCGCCAGCAGCGGCCCCACGACCGTCGGCCCCGACACGATGAGGATCGCGCCGATCACCGCCGCGCGTGCCGGGCTCAGGTCGAGCACCGCCCACGCGACGACCGACGCGCCGACACCCGTGACGAGCGCGCCGATCGTCACCAGACCGATGACCGGACGCCGGGCACCCCCGCGCAGGCGACCCAGGTCGAGCTTGAGCGACTCCTCGAACAGCAGCAGCGACACCGCCATCGTGACCAGCGGGAAGAGCGCGTCGCCGAGGATCGCCTCCGGGGCCAGCCAGCCGAGCACCGGCCCCACCAGCAGGCCGAGCAGCAGCAGCAGGATGATCGACGGCACCCGCGTGACCCGGCCGAGGACCTGGCCGCCGACGCCCAGCAGGACGATCAGGGCGACGCCGCCCGTGAACCCGAGCTCCATGCCGCCATCATGGCCGGACGAACCGGGACGATGCCGGACGTGCGGGCGTGCCGCGTGCCAGGCTGGGCGCCGTGACCGACTCGCCACCGCCCGCCCGGACCGACGCGCCCGAGCGGGAGATCGCCGAGCTGACCCGGCTCGTCCGCGAGTTCAGCACCGAGCGGGACTGGCAGCAGTTCCACGACCCCAAGTCGGTGATCCTCGCGCTCGTCGGCGAGGTCGGCGAGCTGGCGGAGCTGTTCCAGTGGGTCCCTGCCGCGAGCGCCGTCGAGACCTTCGCGGCGCCGGACCGGCGGGCCCGGGCCGCCGAGGAGATGGCCGACGTGCTCGTCTACCTCGTGTGCCTGGCCGACGTGCTGGGCGTGGACCTCGGGGCGGCGGCGCGCGCCAAGCTCGCGGACTCGCACCGGCGGTTCGCCGCCGACGAGGTGCGGGGTCGGGCGCCCGAGAAGCGCTGACCGGTCAGACGGCCGGCCCGGCCGCGGTCTCGCGCACTGCCCGCATCATGCCGCGCACGCCGGAGAGCAGGCCCGCGAGCTCGTCCGGGGTGAGGCGTTCGAGCAGCTCCACGCCGTAGGAGTCCGGCAGGACGACCGTCTCGCGGAGCACGTCGCCCCCGTGCGCCGTGCTGATGCTGACCGGCACGCCGCTCGGCGTCCCGGCGCTCATCGGGATGCTCATGCTCGTCGGCATCGTCGTGTCGAACGCGATCGTGCTCATCGACCTGATCAACCAGTACCGGGTCGCGGGCCGGTCGCTGCGCGAGGCGGTCGCGGAAGGTGCGCGGCAGCGGCTGCGGCCCATCGTCATGACCGCCGCTGCGACGATCTTCGCACTGCTGCCCATGGCGTTCGGGGCCACCGGAGGCGGGGCCTTCATCTCCCAGCCGCTCGCGCTCGTCGTCATCGGCGGGCTCGTCAGCTCGACGCTGCTCACGCTGCTCGTCGTGCCCGCGCTGTACACGCTGTACGAGGGCGGTCTCTTATAA
>JAEWCA010000049.1 GCA_023390875.1 Actinomycetes bacterium | reverse complement strand
CGGCAGGTCGTGCGCCGCGGCGAGCCAGGTGCGCAGCGCACCCAGGCCCGTCGCGGGGTCGAGGTCCACCTCCGCCGAGAGCGCCCGCGTGCCGACGTCGTGCAGCCGCAGGTCGAACCGGGTCACGACACCGAAGTTGCCGCCGCCGCCGCGCAGGGCCCAGAACAGGTCGGGGTGCTCGTCCGCCGACGCGTGCACGAGGTCGCCGTTCGCGGTCACGACGTCGAAGCCGAGCGCGTTGTCGCACGTCAGGCCGACGTGGCGGGCGAGCCACCCGACTCCGCCGCCGAGCGCGAGGCCGCCGATGCCGGTGTGCGACACGATGCCGGCAGTCGTCGCCAGCCCGTACGGCTGCGTCGCCGCGTCGAGCGAGCCGAGCAGCGCGCCGCCCTCGACGTGCGCCGTGCGGGCGCCCGGGTCGACGACGACCGTGCGCATGAGCGAGAGGTCGATCATGAGCCCGTCGTCGGGCACCGCGTGGCCGGCGGCGCTGTGCCCGCCGCAGCGCACCCCGAGCGGCAGGTCGAGCTCCTGGGCCACGCGGACGGCCATGCGCACGTCCTGCGGGCCGGCGCAGCGCACCACGTAGCGGGGACGGCGGTCGACCGTGCCGTTCCACACCGTGCGGGCCTCGTCGTACCCGGGCGAGCCCGGGACGAGGACGTCGCCGTCGAACCTCGCGGGCAGTGCTCCGGCCACGGGCATGGCACCGACTCTGGCGTCCGGACGGCCGTCCGGCAAGGGGACGTCGGGCGGTCAGCCCAGGTCCCACCAGCGCAGCACGCGCAGGGCCCGCAGCGTCACCCACCGGCTCGGCATGCCCTCCACGTCGCCGAAGCCGAACAGGGTCGGGCCCTCGTGGACGTTCTCGAGCGCCCACCGGCCGTCGGCGTCGGCCTTGGACCGCAGCAGCGCGACCGCGTCGGCGAGCCGCGGGTCGTGGCGGTCGGCGACGCGGAAGTGCTCGAGACCGCGCAGCACGTCGTGGAACCAGCGGACCGGGAACGACAGCATCGTCATGCGCGGGTCGGCGATCCCGCCGTCCGACCGGCGCCGGTACAGCCCCCGCTCGAGCAGGTACTCCTCCCCCGTCCGCCGCGCGTCGGCGACCGCGTCCGACGAGCCGCCCGCCCGCTCCCACGCGAGCAGCCCCTCCACGGCGCAGATCGTCGAGTGGAACGACGAGACGCGCGCGCCGTGCTCGGCCCAGCAGTTCCAGGCACCGTCGGGAAGCCTGGTCCCCACGAGCGTGTCGGCGATCCGGTCGCCGCCCTGGCCGAAGTACGACGCGACCGCGAGGGCCACGCCGTTGATGCACGGCTCGACCTCGCCGTCGAAGAACGGCTGGCCCGCGTGGTCCCAGCGCACGTGCGCCCGCACCAGGTCCACGGCCCGCTGCGCCTGCGGCGACGCGGGGTCGAGGCCGAGCTCGGTGAGCTGCTGCAGCGAGAAGTGGGTCGCCGTCCAGGCGTCGAAGAACGGGCGCTCCTCGTCGGCCCAGCCGGGCCGGTAGGTGCCGCCGTCCCACCGGCCGTCGTCGGCCTGCTCGGCGAGGAGGCGTGCTCCCCAGCCCTCGGTCGCGACGCGGGCGCGTTCCGCCGCGACCTCGTCGGGCGGCGCACCGACGACGTCACGCAGCACCTGCCAGCGGATCGCGGGGTCGGAGTCCAGGAGCCAAGCCGTGACGTCCATGCGGCGAGCGTAGGGCCGCCCTCCGACACGGCGCCGCGCACGACGTCGCACGGGTCACACGGCAAACCGGACTCATCGGGTCGGCGTTAGGCCGAATGGCCTAACGAACGGCGGCGGGCCGCACGGACCCTGGAGGGGCACGTGGATGAGCCATCCGGAACCGGGCGGCCGTCGACCGCACCTGTCCCCGCGTGCCAGACGAGGAGGAAGACCATGTCCACGACCCCCCACCCGGACCCGCACCAGGAGCGCGACGAGCGCAAGCACAAGCGGGCCGCGATCACGAAGTACTCGCTCGCGGGCGCCGCGCTGCTCGGGATCGGCGCAGCGGTCACGTCCGCGGCATGGACGAACGACGCCTGGTTCTCCGCCGACGCCAGCGCGGTGGACCCGGCCACGGCGATCAACCTGCAGGGCGCGTTCAACGCGACCACCCCGACCGAGCAGCCCGCCGCGGGCGCGTTCGTCGCGGCGGACACGTCGGGCGCGGCGGTGCAGATCCCCGCGAGCGTGTTCGCGAACCTCACGGCCGGTGACGAGATCACCGTCCCCGTCTGGATCAAGAACGCGGGCACCGCCGACCTCACGATCGCGACGCCGGTCGTCGACCCGTCCGGCGACCTGTTCGCCGCCGGCGGTGCCACGGCCACCCTGGGCACCGCGCCGACGACGCTCGCCTCGGGCGCTGTCACGTCGGTCGACGTCACCGTCGAGCTGCCCGACACCGCGAGCGCCGCCACGTTCGGCGGCACGTCGGGCACGGTCCTGATCCAGTTCCAGGGCTCCATCGCCAACCGGTGAGCCCAGGCGCCCCCCGGCGTTCCCCCGGCGCCGGCGGGCGCCCCCGTCGTCCCGCGGCCCCCCGC
>JAEWCA010000002.1 GCA_023390875.1 Actinomycetes bacterium | reverse complement strand
CCTCCGCGACGCGCGGCGCGGCCGAGGGCGCGCACGACACGCGGCCTACCGTCCTGCGACTCGTCCGGCTGCGCGCCGAGCGCGCGCAGCTGCTCGGCTACGAGCACCACGCCGCGTACGTCGCGGCCGACGCGACCGCCAAGGATGCCCAGGCCGTCGCGGACCTCCTCGGGCGCCTCGCTCCGGTCGCCGTCGCGAACGCGAAGGCCGAGGCGGCCGACCTCGAGGCGGCGCTCGTGGCCGACCACCCGGGCGCCGTCCTCGAGCCCTGGGACTGGGCGTACTACGCCGAGCAGGTCCGCAAGGAGCGCCGCTCGCTCGACGACGGCCTGCTCCGTCCGTACCTCGAGCTCGAGCGGGTGCTCGCCGACGGCGTGTTCCGGGCGGCGAACGCGCTGTACGGCCTGACGTTCGCGGAGCGCCACGACCTGGTCGGCTACCACCCGGACGTGCGCGTGTTCGAGGTGTTCGACGCGGACGGCACCGGCGTGGGCCTGTTCCTCGGCGACTTCTGGACGCGCGAGAGCAAGCGCGGCGGCGCGTGGATGAACAACCTCGTCGACCAGTCGACGCTGCTCGACGAGCGGCCCGTCGTGGTCAACAACCTCAACATCCCCAAGCCGCCCGAGGGTGAGCCGACGCTGCTCACGTGGGACGAGGTGATCACGGCGTTCCACGAGTTCGGGCACGCGCTCCACGGCCTGTTCTCGGCGGTGCGCTACCCGTCGCAGTCGGGCACCGAGGTGCCGCGCGACTTCGTCGAGTTCCCGTCGCAGGTCAACGAGATGTGGGCGTGGGACCCGTCGATCGTGCGCGCGTTCGCGCTGCACCACGAGACGGGTGAGCCGATGCCGTCGGAGTGGGTCGACACGCTGCTGGCGGCCCGTCAGGACGGCGAGGGCTTCGCGACCACCGAGTACCTCGCCGCCGCGCTGCTCGACCAGGCCTGGTACCGCCTGTCGCCCGACGAGGTGCCGACCGACCCGGCCGAGGTCGAGCCGTTCGAGGCGCGCGCCCTGGAGGCCGCGGGCGTCGCGTTCGCGCCGGTCCCGCCCCGCTACCGCACGACGTACTTCAACCACGTGTTCGGCGGCGGCTACTCGGCCGGCTACTACTCGTACATCTGGTCGGAGGTGCTCGACGCCGACACGGTCGAGTGGTTCCGTGAGAACGGCGGTCTGCGCCGCGAGAACGGCGACACGTTCCGCGCCCGCCTGCTGTCCCGCGGCGGCTCGGTCGACCCGCTGCGGGCGTTCCGCGACCTGCGCGGCCGCGACGCGGACATCCGCCCGCTGCTGGCCCGCCGGGGCCTGCTGGGGGCCGGCGAGCAGTGACGGTGCGGGCCGGTACGGTGGTCGGCATGCCCGATCCCCGTACCGGCCCCGCCGTGCCCCCGACCAGCATCAGCGCGCAGGACGAGGTCGTCGGGATCTGTCGTGACCTCATCCGGTTCGACACGTCGAACTACGGCGACGGCTCAGGCCCGGGGGAGCGTGCGGCCGCGGAGCACGTCATGGGCCTGCTCACGGAGGTCGGCCTGGACCCGGAGCTGTTCGAGAGCGCACCCGGCCGGTCGAGCGTCGTCGTGCGCCTCGAGGGTGAGGACTCGTCCCGTCCGGCGCTCGTGCTGCACGGCCACCTCGACGTCGTGCCCGCGCGCGCCGACGACTGGACGGTGGACCCGTTCGCCGCCGAGGAGACCGACGGCCTGGTCTGGGGCCGCGGCGCCGTCGACATGAAGGACATGGACGCGATGATCCTGGCGGTCGTCCGCCAGATGGTCCGCGAGGGCCGCCGCCCGGCGCGGGACGTCGTCGTCGCGATGTTCGCCGACGAGGAGGCCGGCGGCACGTACGGCGCCCGCTGGGCCGTCGACCACCGCCCCGACCTGTTCGAGGGTGCGACAGAGGCGATCAGCGAGGTCGGTGGCTTCTCGGTCGACGTCGACGGCCGCCGCGCGTACCTGCTGCAGACCGCCGAGAAGGGCCTGTCGTGGCTGCGGCTCGTCGCGGACGGCCGCGCGGGTCACGGCAGCCAGGTGAACGCCGACAACGCGGTCACGCACCTCGCCGACGCGGTCGCGCGGATCGGCCGCCACCCGTGGCCCGTCCAGCTCACGCCGACCGTGCACGCGCTGCTGCAGGGCGTCGCCGACCTCACCGGGCTGCGGTTCGACGCCGACGACCCGTCGTCGGTCGACGCCCTCGTCGCCGCGCTCGGACCGGCCGGCAAGTTCGTGGGCGCCACGCTGCGCCACACCACCAACCCCACGCAGCTCACCGCCGGGTACAAGGCGAACGTCATCCCCGGGAGCGCGGGGGCGACGATCGACGGCCGCTTCCTGCCGGGGCTCGAGGACGAGTTCGTCGCGACCGTCGCGGACCTCGCCGGTGAGCGCGTCCGGATCGAGCGCATCCACCACGACGTCGCGCTCGAGGCCCCGTTCTCGGGCGGCCTGGTCGACGCGATGGTCGACTCGCTGCTCGCCGAGGACCCCGACGCGACCGTCCTGCCGTACACGCTGTCGGGCGGCACGGACAACAAGTCGCTGTCCCGCCTGGGCGTCACCGGCTACGGGTTCGCCCCGCTGCGCCTGCCGACCGAGCTCGACTTCGCGGGCATGTTCCACGGCGTCGACGAGCGCGTCCCCACGGACGCCCTGCGGTTCGGCACCAGGGTGCTGGACCGGCTGCTGCGCTCCTGCTGACGGGCTCCCGCCGACGGGCTCCCGCTGACGGGCTCCCGCGGACGGGCCCCGGGTCGGTCGCCGGCCCGGGGCACCCGCGTCAGTCGTCGTCCGGCAGCGACAGCGTGCTGCGCACCCGGATGATCTTGCGCCGCAGCCACACCTTGCGGCCGCCGCCCGCGAACAGGCGGGTCCGGGCCAGCTCCCAGCGCCCGTACTCGGCCTGCTCCGTCAGCATCTGACGGGCGTCGTTGCGGCTCGTCGAGGGCGGGATCGTCACGACCCTGACCTCGTACTGACCGCCCTGGGACACCCAGTCCTGGCGCTTCGTCCCCGTCTGACCGTTTGCCATCCGCCACCCCGTCCCGCGTGCGGTGCACGCGTCGCCGTCCCACCGGTGCCGACCGACCTTACGCGGTGCCATTGTGCCCCGCGCGGCGCTACCGTCGTCGCATGACCGTCGACCCGCGTGCCGCGCTGGACCGCCTGATCGCAGCCCTCGAGGCCCACTACAACGCCGTCGTGTCCAAGCACGGCGACGACGACCCGGCCGTCGACGACGCGTACGACGTGCTGGCGGACGCGTTCGAGGTCTACGACGACGCCCTGGGCACGGTCCACGGCGAGGCGACGCCGTTCTACCTCGCGGAGGAGGACGACGAGGACGACGAGGACGACGTCGACGACGACGAGGTCGACGAGGACGACTACGACGCGGACGACCTCGCGGACGAGCCGTCGGGCCTGGGCAGCCGCTGACGCGTCGGCCGAGCGGGCCCGTCCAGCCGGGCGGGTCAGAACCGCTCGGGGTACCCGACCTCGGGTGCGCTGACCTCGTCGAGCGCCCGCCGCAGCTCGACGGGCAGCTCGAGGTCCTCGGACGCGAGCGACCCCCGCAGCTGCGCCGCGGTCCGCGCTCCGACGACCGCCGACGTGACGCCGGGGCGCCCCCGGAC
>JAEWCA010000547.1 GCA_023390875.1 Actinomycetes bacterium | reverse complement strand
CGGCGTGCCCCCGGCCCCGGGGGGGGGGGGCGCCGGCGAGTCGGTCCCGGTCGTCGTCAACGTCGTCGCGGCCGGCAGCGCACGTGGTGCGGTGACCGTGAGCGCGCAGTCGGCCGGCAGCGCGGCGGTCACCGGGAGCACGCAGGTGGACACGTCGTCCGGCGGCCTGAGCCCGCGGGTGCGGCTCGACGGCGGCTGGGCCGTCACCGAGGTCGGCGCGCCGCTCCTGTCGTGCCGCGCCTCCGACGCCGCCTGCCGGTCGGCCCTCGACAAGGGCGACCGCGACAACAACGGGCTCGACATGGTCCCGCTCGACGAGGCCCGGGGATCGGGTGCCGTCCCGCCGGACGCGGCCGCCGCCGTCTCGTCGACCGCGCAGCTCGCCGTCCCGGCAGGCCGGGAGATCGCGTTCGCCGGCCTGTACTGGTCCGCGAACATCGGCCCCTACGACACGTGGAGCAGCGCGCGGGAGTCCGCCCGGCTCCGCGGCCCGTCCGGGTCCTACGTCGACGTCCACGGCACCGTCGTCGCGACGCCGCGCGACAACGCCGGCCGCCAGTACTACCAGTCGTTCGCGGACGTCACCGCGCAGGTCGCCGCCGGCGGCCCCGGTGCCTGGTCCGTGGCGGACGTCGCCGTGAGCGCGACCCGCAAGGACAACGACCGCACGTACTACGCCGGCTGGGCGCTCGTCGTGGTCTACGCCGACCCCGGGTCCGACGCGTCCGTCACCGTGTACGACGGCGGCGCCTGGATCGGGACCTCGCTCGCGCCGCCCGCGTTCCGGTTCGCCGCCGAGGCCGGCACGGCCGCACGGGTCGGCGTCGTCGCCTGGGAGGGCGACCGGACCGGCACCGGCGACCGGCTCGAGCTCGACGGCGCACCGCTCGTGCCGCAGCGGTGGAGCGGAACCGGCCCCGCGGGTGGCGGGTCGGGCGAGAACGCGTTCGACTCGACCGCGACCGGGTGGCGGGCCACGAACTCGCTGGGCACCGACGCCAAGGGGTTCGCGCCGACGGTCCTCAAGGACGACGTCGGGACGCTGCAGGCCCGGACGACGGGGGACCAGTACCTGATCGGCGCCGTCACGCTCCGGACGAGTCCGCAGCGCTGAGCGGGGGTGCGGCTGCCGTCACGCCCGTGGATCGTCGTGCTGCGATCTCGACTGCGCCCGATCCCCGCCCCGAGCACGGGCGCCGCGCGTGTCAGTCGGCGGGTTCGGCGACGGCCGCGACGGCCGCCTCGACCGGCACCACGCCCGACGTGAGCTCGAGCACGAGCCCCGCGGTCTCCGGGCTGTGCAGCACCGCCGCCAGGACGGCCGCGACGTCGGCCCGCGGCACGTCCCCGCGCGGGACCGACGCGTCGAGCCGGACCGTGCCCGTCGCCTCGTCGTCCGTCAGGCGACCCGGCCGCACCACGGTCCAGTCGAGGTCCCGCTCCCGCAGGTCCGCCTCGCTCGCCGCCTTGGCCCGCAGGTACGCCGCGAACACCCCGTCCGTCCCGGCGGGCGGCTCGGCGTCGGCACCCATCGACGAGATCAGCACATACCGCCGCACGCCCGCCTGCGCGGCACCGTCCGCGAGCAACGCCGCAGCCGCGCGGTCGACCGTGTCCTTGCGCTCCGCCCCGCTCCCCGGACCCGCCCCGGCGGCGAACACCACGGCGTCCGCACCGGACACCGCCTCCGCGACGTCCCGGGCGTTGGCCCGCTCCAGGTCCAGCACCACCGGCTCGGCGCCGTCGGCCTGGACGTCCTCGACGTGCGCGAGCTGACGGACGAGGGCCACGGGGACGTCACCCCGTGCGGCGAGGGCGCGCGACAGGAGCCGGGCCACCTGTCCGTGCCCGCCGGCAATCGCGATGCGCATGCGGTCCACCGTAGGCAGGGAGGTGAGACCCGGCGACCGGACGAGCGAGTCGGTGACGTGCGCTCAGTCGCAGGGTGGAGGTTCGAGCAGGCGCAGGTGCGTGAGGCGCTCGCCGACCCGCCGGACGTCGCTCGAGCCGCCCGGCACGAACGACAGCGCCGTCGCGGTCTGCGCGCCGGGCAGCAGGTCCTCGGCGATCTCACGCAGCAGCTCCGCGACCTCGGCGAGCTGCGCGCTCGACGGGTGCGGGCCGCCCTCGTCCGGCAGGCTCACGTGGAGCACCAGGCCGGCGCGGGCGGCGGGTGCAGGGATGTCGGCGTGCACGGTCATGGGTGTCTCCGGGGAAGCGCGGCGGACGGCGGCGGGGCCGTGGGGGTGATCGGTCGGCTGGTGCGTCAGGACCGATGACACGCATAGCGCGCGCATACGCGGACGAGCACCCATCGGGTGTCGTGCGTGCATGCGGAGGGAGTCACCCGGGCATGGTGGCACGGGGTCGGCGGGTCGCCAAGGGGTTTCGTCCGGGTCTCAGGTCGTGGACCGCGCCCGACGACGGACCCGCGTCGCTCGTCGTCCGGCGGCGACGCCTCCAGTGCAGGTCAGACGATGCCGTACAGGCGGTCACCCGCGTCGCCGAGGCCCGGGACGATGTACGCCTTGTCGTTGAGCCGCTCGTCGACCGCCGCCACGACCACGGACACGTCGGCCCGGTCCCCGACGAACTCCTCGACCACCTTCAGGCCCTCCGGGGCGGCCAGCAGGCACACCGCGGTGACGTCCTTCGCGCCGCGCTGCAGCAGGTAGTCGATGGCCGCGACGAGCGTGCCGCCGGTCGCGAGCATCGGGTCGAGCAGGAAGCACTGCCGCCCCGACAGGTCCTCGGGCAGCCGGTTCGCGTACGTGATGGCCTCGAGCGTCGTCTCGTCGCGCTGCATCCCCAGGAAGCCGACCTCGGCCGTCGGGAGCAGGCGCGTCATGCCGTCGAGCATGCCCAGACCGGCGCGCAGGATCGGGACGACGATCGGCCGCGGGTACGCCAGCTTCACGCCCTGCGTCGCCGTCACGGGCGTCTCGATCTCGACCGTCCGCGTGTGCACGTCGCGCGTCGCCTCGTACGCCAGCAGCGTCACGAGCTCGTCGACGAGGAGCCGGAACGTCGGCGACGGGGTGTTCCTGTCCCGCAGGACCGTGAGCTTGTGGGCGACCAGCGGGTGGTCGGCGACGTGCAGGCGCATGCGCACAACCTACCGGTCGTCCACCTGGTGGACATCGCCGCTGGTCCCTTCCATCGGCGGGTGTGTGCGGGATCATGGCGCGATGACGGACGGAGAGCCACGGCGGGCGGTCCTGGAGGTCGACGCGTGGGCGATGGGGCTCGCGCTCGACGAGGCCCGGCGCGCGTCCCTCGCCGGCGACGTGCCCGTCGGGGCCGTCGTCGTCGGGCCGGACGGGTCGGTCGTCGGGCGCGGGCACAACGTCCGCGAGGCGCTCGCGGACCCCACCGGGCACGCGGAGATCGTCGCGCTGCGGGCCGCCGCCGACCGGTTGGGGCGGTGGCGGCTCGACGACTGCACGTTGGTGGTCACGCTGGAGCCGTGCCTGATGTGCGCCGGGGCGACCGTGCTCGCCCGCATCCCGCGGCTCGTGCTCGGGGCGTGGGACCCCAAGGCCGGCGCGTGCGGGTCGCAGTTCGACGTCGTCCGGGACCGGCGGCTCAACCACCGGGTGGAGGTCGTCGGGGGAGTGCGGGGCGACGAGGCGGGGTGGCTGCTGCGGGCGTTCTTCGACGCGCAGCGCTCGGACGGGTTCTGAGCCCGTCTATCGCGGCGTCGGGAGCGACTCCGCCAGGTCCGTCAGGGTCTCGGACGTGCCCGCGTCGAGCGTGACGGTCGCGTAGCGGTCCCCACGGGTCGCGCCCCGGTTGACGACGACCACCGGCTTGCCCGTCTGCGCCGCGTGCCGCACGAACCGCAGCCCCGACTGGACGGTGAGCGACGAGCCCGCGACCAGCAGGGCGTCGGCGTCGTCGACCAGCGCGTACGCCCGCTCCACGCGTTCCTTCGGGACGGTCTCGCCGAAGTACACGATGTCGGGCTTGAGCATCCCGCCGCACACCTTGCAGTCGGCGACACGGAAGTGGCTCGTCTGCTCGATCACCGCGTCCGCGTCCGGGGCGATCTCGACGTCCGCGACCACCTCGTCCACGAAGTGCGGGTTGAGCTGGTCGAGCCTCGTTGCCAGCTCGCTGCGCGAGATGACCGTTCCGCAGCTCAGGCACACGACCCGGTCGTAGCGACCGTGCAGGTCGATCACGTGCCTCGACCCGGCCGCCTCGTGCAGCAGGTCCACGTTCTGGGTGATCACCCCGTGCACCACCCCGCGGTGCTCCAGCTCCGCCAGCGCCCTGTGGCCGGCGTTCGGGAGCGTGCGGTGCACGTGCCGCCAGCCCACGTGGTTCCGCGCCCAGTAGTGCCTTCGGAAGCCCTCGTCGCCGGTGAACTGCTGGAACGTCATCGGGGTCCGCTGCGGCGAGTTCGGGCCGCGGTAGTCGGGGATGCCCGAGTCCGTCGACACGCCCGCACCCGTCAGGACCGCCAGGCGGTGGCCGCTGAGGGCCTCGATGACGTCCGTCAGGGAACCGGCGGTGAGGGGGCGGGCGTCGGCGGTGCTCATGCCTCTCACGGTAGATCCGTCCTCTTGCCGGGGCCTGGGTGGACCCGGATTCGGAGCACCGCCTCCGACCGGGTACTCTTCTGCGCGAGGTAGCGTGTCCGAGCGGCCTAAGGAGCACGCCTCGAAAGCGTGTGTGGGTGAAAGTCCACCGTGGGTTCAAATCCCACCGCTACCGCCGGCCGAAGGGTCCCACCCGCATGAACATGCGGAAGTGGGGCCCTTCGTCGTTGGCGGTCCTCCGTTTTCACTCCGCGATGCCTTCCGGCGGGGCATCTTCGGACGCCTGGGCGACGAGCTGGTCGATGACCACTCGCACGTCCGGAGCGACATGGATCCGCTGTACATAGTGCCGTGCCGTGGTGCTCTCGTCGGCATGTCCGAGCAGGGCGGTCGCGTGCGCGAGCGTCATGCCGCGGGCTACCTGCGTCGCCACGGTACGGCGGAAGTCGTGCGGCGTGACGTACACACCCGTCCCCTTCCGCGCTTCACGGAGGTGGTCCCGCACGCGACCCGGAGAACGTGGCGTGCCCTTCGTGGACGGGAAGACCAGGTCGTCCGGGCCCCCGTCGAGCTCGAGGTCGAGCGCCGTCCGGAGCGCCGTCACGACGAACGTCGGCAGGGTAATCGTGCGGCGTGAGGAGTCCGACTTCGGTTTGGGCTGACGCAGCAGCTCGCCGTTGGCCCTCACCACCGTTCCAGTCACCGTGAGCGTCGGGACCTCGGCGTCCAGGTCGAGGTCTTCCACCCGCAGCGCCAGGCACTCGCCGATCCGCAGACCGGTCCCGAGCATGGTGTCGACGATCTGGGGCAGGAGGGTGACGTTGCGATGGCCCCGCAGCTGCGCCGGCCGGTCCTCCCACTCACGAACGGCCTTGCGCAGCAGAGCGATGTCCTCGAGCGAGATCGTCCGGATCTCCGCACGCTTCGGCTTGCGGACCGTCACCGCGTCGCGCACGGGGTTGAACGGTGCTGCGCCGTAGCGCACGCACATCCCCATGACCTGCGACATGACGTTGCGAGCTTGGCGCGCGGTGTCGAACTTCCGTTCGTTGCTCAGCGCCATGAGGAGTCGGTTGACGGCCACGGGCGTCACCTCTCGCACGCGCAGCGCTCCGAAGGCTGGCCGCAGGTCTCGTTCCAGTACTCCGAGGTACGTCGAGAGCGACTGTGGCGTGATCTGGCCTTCGACCTGCTTCTCGGCGATCCACTGGTCGAACACGACGCTCATTCGTGTGTCGGTCTGGATGATCGAGCCGCCGTTGGCCGTGCCGTCCGTACTCGCTCGAACGAGCCGGTCCTGAAGTCGAGACTCCGCCGCCGAGCCCGACGTACCTCGAGCCTCGAACTTATGCAGGACGCCCGTGAAGTCCCGGTACAGCGCCCGCGCACGCCAGACGCCAGGGGAGAGCTCCTTGCGCGAGATTCGCCCCCAGCGGCCGGGCTGGATGGGTTGGCGCCCCACGCGTCATCCCTCCTCCCGGTTGTCGGTGATCCGGTCCAGCCACGCCTCGACGTCGTCTGGGCGGTAGCGCAGCCGGGCGCCCACGCGGATCACCGGAGCCTGACCCGCTTCTCCGGACACCTGGTCTGAGGCGATGATCGCCTCGGAGAGGAGTCCTGAATGCCTGCAGCCAAGCCGCCGGAGTTCCGGCGTCGCGCCGTGGAGCTGGCCCGCTCGGGGC
>JAEWCA010000526.1 GCA_023390875.1 Actinomycetes bacterium | reverse complement strand
CGTCTCGGCGACGTCGGCGGCCTGCGTCGGGGCCCACGCCTCGGCGGGCGCGGCCTCGTGCTCGGCCTCGACCGGTGCCTGCTCGGCGACCGCGGGAGCCTCGTCGGTGACCTCGGCCGGCTGCTCGGGCTGCCAGGCGGGCTCGTCGTCCTCCACGAGGGACGGCACGACGATCGGCTCCGGGGTCGCCGCGTGGGCGCCCAGGCTCATCCACGGGGCACGCACGGCGTCGGCCGCGGGGGCCGGACGGTCGTCGTCGGGGGCGAGGCCCGGGATCGCGTTGCCACCGGCGGGCGTGCCCGGCACGAGCTCGCCACGGCCACGGAAGCCGGAGAACAGGCCCGCACGGGCGGCGGGGGCGGGTGCGCTGGCGGCCGGGGTCTCGTCGGCGGGGGTCGCCCAGGCGGCCGTCGCGGCGCGGGTCCGGCTCGGCAGGCCGCTGTTCTTGAGCGGCTCGGCCGCGATCGTCGGCGGCTTCCACTCGCTCGACTCGGTGGTGAGGTCCGCCGAGATGTTCCCCGACGGGGCCTCGGGCAGGACGATCTTGTCGAGGTCGAACGTCTTGGTCGGGCGGGCCGGCAGCTCGCTGCGGCCGACGACCGGCGCGACGCCGGGGACGCCCTCGGCGTTCGTGTCGGTCTCGCCGGCGTCGTCGCCGCGACGGCGACGGGGCAGGCCGAGGGCCGTGGAGCCGTCGGTCAGCGCAGCGAGGTCGACCTCCTCGACGACGGGCGGCGTGAAGGCGTCGGCGGCGATGCTGGGGGCCGACGAGGCGGCCGGCATCGGGGTGCCGTACAGGGACTGCTCGTTGGCGGCGAACAGCGACGCGGGGAACCGGACGATGGTCTCGGTGCCGGTGCCGCGCGGGCTCTTGCCGAGGTAGACGTCGGCGCCGAGGCGCTGGGCCAGGCGGCCGACCACGAAGAGGCCGAGGCGCTGGGCGCCGAGCGCGTCGCTCGCACCGGTCGACTTGATGCGGGCGTTCGCGGTCTCGAGCTCCTGGTCGCTCATGCCGAGGCCCTGGTCGAGCACGCGGACCACGACGAACTGGCCGACGACGCCGGTGGTGACGATGACGGGCGTCTCGGGCTCGGAGAAGACCGTGGCGTTCTCGAGGAGCTCGGCGAGCATGTGGGCGGCACCGAGGGCGTTGAAGCCGAGCATGGCCGGGTCGACCTGCAGGTCGAGCTCGACGCGGTCGTACTGCTCGATCTCGGACGAGGCGGTACGGATGACGTCCGACAGCGGCATGGCGTCGCGCAGACGACGACCGGAGTCGATGCCGGCGAGCACGAGGAGCGACTCGGCGTTCCGGCGCATCCGGGTGGCGAGGTGGTCGAGGCGGAACAGGTTCGCCAGGGTCGACGGGTCCTCCTCCGCACGCTCGAGCGAGTCGATGAACGACAGCTGGCGGTTGAGGAGCACCTGGTCGCGGCGGGCGACGTTGACGAACATCTCCGCGATCGAGCCACGCAGGGCGGCCTGCTCCTGGGCGACCTGGACGGTCGTGGCGTTCACCGAGTTGAAGGCCTGGGCGAGCTCACCGACCTCGTCACGCGTGGTGACGGGGATGGGCTCGAGCGTGATCTCCGGGCCCTCACCGGGGACGGCCACCTGCTCGACGAGCTTGGGGAGCTGCTCGCGGACGTTCGCGGCGGCCGCGGTGAGGCGGCGGAGCGGCGTGACGATCCCGCGGGCGATGACGACGGCGAAGAACAGCGACGCGACACCGGCGGCGATGGCCAGGCCGATCGTGAGGAACGCGCGGTTCTGGGCGTCGTCGGCGGCCTTCGTGGCGATGCCGTGCGCCGTCTCGAGGATCTTGTCGTTGACCGCGGACAGCGACAGGAGCTGGTCCTGGATGTCCTTGGCGTAGGCCTGCATGTCGACGGACTGGAACGCGTTCGCGTTGCCCTGCGACAGGTCGGACCGGATGTTGGTGAAGTTGTACGACGGGTCGTCCGGGTTGAGCTCGAGGCCCGGGATCCCGAGGCTCTCGACGGCGTCGCGCGCCCGGTGGCGGGACAGCTCGTTGGCGGCGGTCTCGTTGGCGTAGGCCAGCGCGGCGGTCTGGAGCGACACGCGGGTCTTGATGAGGGCGATCGCGTCGATGAGCTCGCTCACGAGGCCGTCGCTGGTGGCCGCGACCTCGCGGTACGCCGTGACGTAGCGGGCCAGGTCACGGTTGGGCAGCGCGTTGGCGACCGACTCCATGAGGTTGATCTGGCCGGTGATGATCGTGTTGTAGTACCGCGCGATCTCCTCGCGGTGACCGTTGATGTCCACGAGGTGACGCGCCGACGGCAGCATCTCGTTGTGCGCGAACTGGACGTCCTTGAACTGCGAGACGACCTTGTCCGGGAACGCGTCGAGGTCGAGCGCGCGGGTCAGCGGGAAGACGTCGCGCAGCGCCTCGTCGGACGCGATGCGCGCGGCGTTGATCTGCTCCGGCGTGCCGCCGTTGAGGGAGAGCATGCGCTCGGCCTCGATGGCGCCCGACAGCGGGGCGTAGGCCTGCAGCGCGGCCATGACGCCCTCGGCCGCACGGACCTCCTTGGCCTCGCGCAGCGCGTCGACCGAGATGTACGCGCCGGCGCCGAACAGGACGAGCATGGGCACGGCGAGGACAGCCATCACCTTGGCGCGGATGCCAAGCCGTCGCAGCATGTCGATCCTTTCGTTCACCCGACTCGGGCGTCACCATCGGGGCCGTGCCGAACTGTCGTGCCGTCGTCGTATGACGACTTCCGTTCGCCTCATCGGCTCCTGGACAGCGGACCATTAGCCCGCGGCAGAGTTTGCCACGGACCTCACCCGCTGGGATACGGGCGAGCCGCACGAGTCGCGGGCTACGCTCGACCACCCGGCTAGTGTGCCGGTTGTGCGTGCCGTCGTGGTCCGGGAGCCCGGAGATCCGGACGTCCTGGGCGTGCAGGACGTCCCCGAGCCCGAGGTCGGCGCCGCGGAGCTGCTCGTCGAGGTGGCCGGTGCGGGCGTCAACCGGGCTGACCTGCTGCAGCGCGCCGGTCACTACGACCCGCCGCCCGGGTCACCCGTCTGGCCCGGTCTCGAGGTCGCGGGCACGGTGACCGCGGTGGGTGCCGACGTCCCCGCCGCCGCCGGCTGGCACGTGGGCGACCGGGTCGCGGCGCTCCTCGCGGGCGGCGGGTACGCCGAACAGGTGGTCGTTCCGGCCGCGCAGGTCCTGCCGGTACCCGACGGCATGGACGTCGCGACCGCCGCCGCGCTGCCCGAGGTCGCGTGCACCGTGTGGTCGAACGTCGTGATGGAAGCGAGTCTCGGGCACGGCGACGTGCTGCTCGTGCACG
>JAEWCA010000524.1 GCA_023390875.1 Actinomycetes bacterium | reverse complement strand
CGTCACGCGACGACCGCCGCGCGCGCCTCGCGCCGGGTCGCCGCGGCGGCGTCGTGCTCCTGCAGGCTCGTGACCGTGAACGGGCCCGCCTGGGCCGCCTCGATGGCCTGCACGGCGGCGCCGAGCTGCTGCACCGTCGTGACCATCGCCTTGTCGGCGGCGACCGCGGCGGCGCGGATCTCGTAGCCGTCGGCGCGCGCGCCCTGGCCGGACGGGGTGTTGACGATCATGTCGACGTCGCCCGACGTGATGAGGTCGACGATGGTCGGCTCCCCCGCCGGTCCGCGGCCCGACGAGTGCTTGCGCACGACCGTCGAACGGATGCCGCTGCGGTGCAGGACGGCCGCGGTGCCCTCGGTCGCGAGGATCTCGAACCCGAGCTCCGCGAGCCGCTTGACCGGGAACACGATCGAGCGCTTGTCACGGTCGGCGACCGAGATGAACGCCCGGCCGCTGGTCGGGAGGCCGCCGAACGCCGCGTCCTGCGACTTCGCGAACGCCGTCGGGAAGTCGACGTCGAAGCCCATGACCTCACCGGTCGAGCGCATCTCCGGGCCGAGCACGGTGTCGACCACGACGCCCTGCTGCGTGCGGAACCGCTTGAACGGCAGCACGGCCTCCTTCACGGCGACCGGCTGGTCGAGGTCGACCACGGACGCGTCCTGCGCCGGCAGGATGCCCTCGGCGCGCAGGTCCGCGATCGACTTGCCCGCCATCACGAGCGCGGCGGCCTTGGCGAGCGAGACGCCCGTGGCCTTCGACACGAACGGCACGGTGCGCGACGCACGCGGGTTGGCCTCGAGCACGTAGAGCACGTCGGACACGAGCGCGAACTGGATGTTCAGCAGGCCATGCACGCCCACGCCGCGCGCGATCGCCTCGGTGGACAGGCGGATGCGCTCGAGCTCGGCGTTCGACAGCGTCACGGGCGGCAGCGCGCACGCCGAGTCGCCGGAGTGGATGCCGGCCTCCTCGATGTGCTCCATGACGCCGCCGAGGAACAGCTCGGTGCCGTCGAACAGCGCGTCGACGTCGATCTCGATCGCGTCGTCGAGGAAGCGGTCGATGAGCAGCGGCGGCAGTGTGCCCGCGCGTCCGCCGTCGGCGGCGTTCTCCAGGGCCCGCTCGACGTAGCCGGTGAGCTGGTTCTGGTCGTAGACGATCTCCATGCCGCGGCCGCCGAGCACGTACGACGGGCGCACGAGCACCGGGAAGCCGATGCGCTGCGCCGTCTCACGGGCTCCCGCGAGCGTCGTCGCCGTGCCGAACGCCGGGGCGGGCAGACCGGCGGCCGCGAGGACCTTGCCGAACTCCCCGCGGTCCTCGGCCGCGTCGATGGCCTGCGGCGACGTGCCGAGGATCGGCAGGCCCGCGTCCTGCAGGCGCTGCGCGAGCGACAGCGGCGTCTGGCCGCCGAGCGTGACGATGAGGCCCGCGACGGGGCCCGCGGCGAGCTCGGCCTCGTAGACCTCGAGCACGTCCTCGAACGTCAGCGGCTCGAAGTACAGGCGGTCGGACGTGTCGTAGTCGGTCGACACGGTCTCGGGGTTGCAGTTGACCATGACGGTCTCGTACTCGCCCTTGAGGGCCAGCGCGGCGTGCACGCACGAGTAGTCGAACTCGATGCCCTGGCCGATGCGGTTCGGGCCCGAGCCGAGGATGAGGATCGCCGGCCGGGTGCGGGGCTGGACCTCGGTCTCGTCGTCGTACGACGAGTAGTGGTACGGCGTCTGCGCGGCGAACTCGGCCGCGCACGTGTCGACCGTCTTGTACACCGGGCGCAGGCCGACCGCGTGCCGCGTGGTGCGGACCGCGTCCTCCGTCGTCCGGCGCAGCTGCGCGACCTGGGCGTCCGACAGGCCGTGCCGCTTGGCGTGCAGCAGCACCTCGCGCGTGAGGGCGGGCGCGTCGGCGGTCGCCCGGGCGACCTCGTTGATGAGCTGCACCTGGTCGAGGAACCACGGGTCGATGCCCGTGCGCTCGTAGACCGTCTCGACGCTCACGCCGGCGCGCAGCACCTGCTGGACGTCGATGAGCCGGCCCTCGGTCGGGCGCGCGATCGTCTCGACCAGGGCGTCGAGCGCCTCGCCCGACGCCGGGGCGCCGTCCCAGTGGAAGACCGAGCCCTTCTTGTCGATCGACCGCATGGCCTTGCCGAGCGCCTCGGTGAAGTTGCGGCCCAGGGCCATCGCCTCGCCGACGGACTTCATGGTCGTCGTCAGCGTGTCGTCCGCGGCCGGGAACTTCTCGAACGCGAACCGCGGCACCTTGACGACGACGTAGTCGAGCGTCGGCTCGAAGCTCGCCGGGGTGGAGCCCGTGATGTCGTTCGGGATCTCGTCGAGCGTGTAGCCGACGGCGAGCTTCGCCGCGATCTTCGCGATCGGGAAGCCCGTCGCCTTCGACGCGAGCGCCGACGAGCGGGACACGCGCGGGTTCATCTCGATGACGACGACGCGGCCGGTGTCGGGCTCCACCGCGAACTGGATGTTGCAGCCGCCCGTGTCGACGCCGACCTCGCGGATGACCGCGATGCCGATGTCACGCAGCTTCTGGAACTCGCGGTCCGTGAGCGTGAGGGCCGGCGCGACCGTGACCGAGTCGCCCGTGTGCACGCCGACCGGGTCGACGTTCTCGATGGAGCAGACGACCACGACGTTGTCGTGCTTGTCGCGCATGAGCTCGAGCTCGTACTCCTTCCAGCCGAGGATCGACTCCTCCAGGAGCACCTCGGTGGTCGGCGAGTAGTGCAGGCCCTGGCCGACGATGCGGCGCAGGTCGTCCTCGTCGTACGCGATGCCCGAGCCGAGGCCGCCCATGGTGAACGACGGGCGCACGACGACCGGGTAGCCCAGGTCCTCGACGGCCGTGAGCGCGTCCTCGATGGTGTGCACGATCGCCGAGCGGGCGGACTCGCCGCCGCACACGTCGACGACCTGCTTGAACTGCTCGCGGTCCTCGCCCTTCTGGATGGCGGGGATGTTCGCGCCGATGAGCTCGACGTCGTACTTCTCGAGCACGCCGGCCTCGTCGAGCGCGATCGCGGCGTTGAGGGCCGTCTGGCCGCCCAGCGTCGGCAGGATCGCGTCGGGACGCTCCTTGGCGATGATCGACGTGAGGACCTCGGTGGTGATCGGCTCGACGTACGTCGCGTCGGCGAACTCCGGGTCCGTCATGATCGTGGCCGGGTTCGAGTTCACCAGGACGACCCGCAGGCCCTCCTCCTTGAGGACGCGGCACGCCTGCGTCCCCGAGTAGTCGAACTCGCAGGCCTGGCCGATGACGATCGGCCCGGAGCCGATGACCAGGACGCTGGAGATGTCGGTGCGGCGGGGCATCAGGCGGCACCCTTCGTGTCGTCGGCCGTGTCGCCGCCCGTCTGGGCGGGGCCGGTCATGAGGTCGAGGAAGCGGTCGAACAGGTAGGCGGCGTCGTGCGGGCCGGCCGCGGCCTCCGGGTGGTACTGGACGGAGAACGCGGGCAGGTCGAGCGCGCGCAGGCCCTCGACGACGTCGTCGTTGAGGTCGACGTGCGACACGACGACCCGGCCGTAGCGGCCGTCGTCGTGCGGCGCGACCGCCTCGCCGTCGAGCGGCGCGTCGACCGCGAACCCGTGGTTGTGCGCGGTGATCTCGACCTTGCCGGTCGCGCGGTCGACGACCGGCTGGTTCACGCCGCGGTGGCCGTAGCCCAGCTTGTACGTGCCGAAGCCCAGGGCGCGGCCGAGCAGCTGGTTGCCGTAGCAGATGCCGAAGAACGGGATCCTGCGGTCGAGCACGTCGCGCAGCAGGTCGATCTCGTGCGTCGCGGCCGCCGGGTCGCCGGGGCCGTTCGAGAAGAACACGCCGTCCGCGTCGGTCGCGAGGACGTCCTCGATGGTCGCCGTCGACGGCAGGACGTGCACGCGGATGCCGCGCTCCGCCATGCGCTGCGGCGTCATCGCCTTGATGCCGAGGTCGACCGCCGCGACGGTCGCGACGGGTGTGCCCAGCGGGGAGCCGTCAGGGCCGAGGGCCTCGACGACGTACGCGGCGTCCGTGGACACCTCGCCCGCCAGGTCGGCGCCGGCCATCGCCGGGGCGGCCAGGACCTCGGCGAGCAGCTCGTCGTCGGGGCGGCGCTCGCCGTTGCCGTCGACGAGCGCGTCGCCCGAGAAGATCCCGGCGCGCATGACGCCGAGCTCGCGCAGGTGGCGGGTCAGCGCGCGCGTGTCGATGCCGCTGATGCCGACGACGCCCTGCGCGACGAGCTCGTCGTCGAGCGTGCGGCGCGAGCGCCAGTTCGACGCCCGGCGGGCGGGGTCGCGCACGACGTAGCCCGCCACCCAGATCCGCGACGACTCGGGGTCGTCGTCGTTCACGCCGGTGTTGCCGATGTGCGGCGCGGTCATGACGACGATCTGGCGGTGGTACGACGGGTCGGTCAGGGTCTCCTGGTAGCCCGTCATGCCGGTGTTGAACACGATCTCGCCGAGCGTCGAGCCGGTGGCGCCGTACGCCTGGCCCGCGAAGGTCCTGCCGTCCTCCAGGACGAGTACTGCGTGGGTCATGGCTTCTCCTCCTGCCCGGGTGCGCCGGGCGTCACGTCGATGAGTGCGGCGACCGCCTCGACCAGCCGGGGGCGGTCGGCGGCGTGCCGCGGGCGCAGGCCGGTGTCGAGCCCGCGCGGGTCGTCCGGGCCTGCCTGCCAGGTGAGCACCACGAGGCCGTCGCCGCCGACGAACTTCCCGGCCATGCCGGGCGACGTCGTCGCACCGCGCAGGGCACCGGCCGGCACGAACACGTCCGGAGCGCCCGTGCGGCCGATCCGCACGCCCGCGTCGAACACGTCGACGGTCGCGGGGCTGCGCACCCCGAGACCGTGCGCCGAGACCCGGTCGAGCCAGTCGCCCGCCCTGGTGGTCGAGACGTACACGGCTTCGAGCGGTCCGAGCCGGACGGCGCCCAGGTCGTCGGGTGCCTGCGGGAGCGTCGGGACGACGGCCTCCGAACGTCGTCGTCGCCCCAGCCAGCCGAGCCACATGCCCCCGAGGGCCACGACGAGTACCAGCACCAGGACGGCGACCGACACCTCGGTGCGCGTCATCCGCTCACCACCACGCTCTCGTCGCACGGCGACCCGTCGAGCACCGTCGCGCGCCCGCGCAGGAACGTCGCGATGACGCACCCCGACAGGTCGCGGCCGCGGAACGGCGAGTTCACGGCCTTCGTCGCCTGCTGCTCGGGCTCGACGGTGCGGCGCGCCGCGGGGTCGACGAGCACGAGGTTGGCGGGCTCGCCGACCGCGATGGGACGACCGTGGTCGCTCACGCGCCCGATCCGCGCGGGGGCGGTGGACATCACGCGTGCGACGTCCGCCCACGTCATCCGGCCGGTGTCGACCATCGTCTCCTGGACCACCGAGAGCGCGGTCTCGAGCCCGGTCATGCCGAACGCGGCGGCGGCCCACTCGCAGTCCTTGTCCTCGCGCGTGTGCGGCGCGTGGTCGGTCGCGACGATGTCGATCGTGCCGTCCGCCAGACCGGCACGGACCGCCTCGACGTCGCGCTGCGTGCGCAGCGGCGGGTTGACCTTGTAGACGGGGTCGTACCCGCGGGCCAGCTCGTCGGTGAGGATCAGGTGGTGCGGCGTGACCTCGGCGGTCACGTCGATGCCGCGCGACTTGGCCCAGCGGACGATCTCGACCGAGCCTGCCGTCGACAGGTGGCACACGTGCAGGCGGGACCCGACGTGCTCGGCCAGAAGCACGTCGCGCGCGATGATCGCCTCCTCGGCGACGGCGGGCCACCCTGCGAGTCCGAGCTCGGCCGACACGACGCCCTCGTGCATCTGCGCGCCGTCCGTGAGCCGCGGCTCCTGCGCGTGCTGCGCGACGACGCCGTCGAACGCCTTGACGTACTCGAGCGCGCGGCGCATCACGACCGGGTCGTGCACGCACTTCCCGTCGTCCGAGAACACCCGGACCTGCGCCTGCGACTCGGCCATCGCGCCGAGCTCGGCGAGCCGCTCGCCCTCGAGGCCGACCGTCACGGCACCGACCGGGTGCACGTCGACCCAGCCGGCCTCACGGCCCAGCCGCCACACCTGCTCGACGACGCCCGCGGTGTCCTGCGTCGGCGTCGTGTTCGCCATCGCGTGGACCGCGGTGAAGCCGCCGAGCGCGGCCGCGCGGGTGCCGGACCGGATCGTCTCGGCGTCCTCCCGGCCGGGCTCGCGCAGGTGCGTGTGCAGGTCGACCAGGCCGGGCAGGAGCACGAGGCCGTGGCAGTCCAGGACCGTCGCGTCGTCGCCGGCCTGCTCCGCGGCACCCTCGCCGAGCGCGGCGACGACGCCGTCCGCGAGCAGCACGTCCGTCGCGTCGCCACCGAGCGGCGCCACGTCCCGCAGCAGGTACCTCGTCGTCACGCGTCCACCTTCGTCTCGATCGTCGTGCTGGGGGTGCTGCTCGCCGCGGCGTCGCCGCCCGCGAGCAGGAGGTACAGGACGGCCATGCGGACCGCGACACCGTTCGCGACCTGCTCCACGATCACGGCCCGCGACGAGTCCGCCGCGTCCGCCGAGATCTCGAGGCCGCGGTTCATCGGCCCCGGGTGGAGCACGATCGCGTGCTCCGGGAGCGACGCGAGGCGCCGCGCGTCGAGGCCGTAGCCGCGGGTGTACTCCAGCGGGCTCGGGAAGAACCCGCCGCCCGCGCTCGACATCCGCTCCCGCTGGACGCGCAGCATCATGATCGCGTCCGGCTTGTCGTCCGCGATGGCCTCGTCCAGGTGGTAGGACACGCGGGCCGGCCACGCCTCGACGCCGACGGGCACGAGCGTCGGCGGGGCGACCAGGGTGACCTCGGCGCCGAGCGTGTGCAGGAGCTGGACGTTCGAGCGCGCGACCCGGCTGTGCAGCACGTCGCCCACGATCGCGACCCGCAGCCCCGAGAGGTCACGGCCCGTCACGTCGGCCCGGCCACCGTCGCCGGCGAGGTGCCGGCGCAGCGTGTAGGCGTCGAGCAGGGCCTGCGTGGGGTGCTGGTGCGTGCCGTCGCCCGCGTTGACGACCGACCCCGTGGTCCAGCCGCCGTGCGCGAGCGTGTGCGGCGCGCCGGACGCGTGGTGCCGGATGACGACCGCGTCGGCGCCCATCGCCTGGAGCGTCAGGGCGGTGTCCTTGAGCGACTCGCCCTTCGAGACGCTCGACCCCTTCGCCGAGAAGTTGATGACGTCCGCCGAGAGGCGCTTCGCGGCCGTCTCGAACGAGATGCGCGTGCGGGTCGAGTCCTCGAAGAACAGGTTGACGACCGTGCGGCCGCGCAGCGTCGGCAGCTTCTTGATCTCGCGGGCCTGCGTCGCGGCCATCTGGCCGGCCGTGTCGAGGATGCGGACGGCCTCGGCGACGTCGAGGTCCGCGGTGGACAGCAGGTGCCTCACCGGGCGCCCCCTTCGATGAGGACCGCGTCGCGGCCGTCGGTCTCGTCGAGCAGCACCCGGACCCGCTCGTACAGCGCCGTCGGCAGGTTCTTGCCGACGTAGTCCGCGCGGATCGGCAGCTCGCGGTGGCCCCGGTCGACGAGCGCCGCGAGCTGGACGGCGCGCGGGCGGCCCAGGTCGCTGATCGCGTCGAGCGCCGCGCGGATCGTCCGGCCGGAGAACAGCACGTCGTCCACGAGCACGACGACCTTGCCGTCGATGCCGCCGCCCGGGATGTCGGTCGCGCCGATCGTCCGGGTCGGGTGGTGGGCGAGGTCGTCGCGGTACATCGTCACGTCGAGGCTGCCGACCAGCGCATCCGCGTCGCGGCCCGCCGCGACGGCGACGAGACGGGCCGCGAGCCGACGGGCCAGCGGGAGGCCGCGGGTCGGGATGCCGAGCAGGACGACGTCGGAGCCGCCCTTGTTGCGTTCGAGGATCTCGTGCGCGATGCGCGTGAGCGCCCGGCCGATCTCGGGGGCGCCGAGGACGACGTTCGCGTCGTCGCCCGGTCCGTGCGACTGTCCGCCGCTGCGTCCGTCGGGGCGTCCGTCGGTGGACGCGGACATGCCTGTGCTCATCCGAGCGACTCCTTCCCCGCCTCACAGGACGGGTCTTAAAGGAACGTCTGGTGACGGCAGACTACCGTGCGAGACCCTCCGGCCCCCTGCCCGTCCGCGTGCGGCGTCCGTCACGTCCTCCCGTCGAGCCGGCGCGACACGGCCGTCACCCGGATGCCACGTCAAATGGGACGCACCGGGAGCCGATGAGACAGACGTGCTCGGCTACGTACCGGTGTGGGTCACCGTCCTCCAGCTGCTCACCGCTGGTCTGGTCGGCGGCTTCGCCGTGCTCCAGTGGGTGTGGTGGCGCGACGGCATCAGCCGCTCCGAGGCGGCCTGGTCGATGGCGTGGTCGGTCGACATCTGCCTGATGCTGCTGGCCGGCGGGCTGTACGCCGTCGCCCCGCCCGGCGGGGTGCGCGAGATCCTCGTGTTCGCGCACTCCCAGCTCCTCGCCGGCTTCCTGCTGCTCGCGCTGCCGGCGACCCGCGCGCTCGGCCGCGGACCCTCGGTGCGGTGGTGGCTGATCGCGACCGGTGCCCTGCTCCTCGTGCGGGCAGCGCTGTGGTGGACGCCGCTCGACGGCTCCCGCCAGGCGTCCCCCGGCCCCCTCGCCGTGGCGCTCCTCCTGACGCCCACCGCGGTCGTCGTCGCCTACGTCGTCGTCGCCGTCGGCCGGGCCCGGCTCACCGCGCTCGGCGCGCTGCTCGTGACCGCCGGTGCGGAGTCCCTGGGGCTCATGACGCTCGGCGTCCTCATGCCCGGTCACGTCGTCTCCACGCGGGCGACAGCGCTCTGGGCCGTCCCGCTCGCGCTCGGCCTGCAGGCGCTCGGGCTCGTGCGGCTCCGCCAGGCGCAGCACGCCGCGCGCCGGCAGAACCGGATGCGCGACTCGCTCGCCGCCCTCTCCAACACCGCGTGGTTCGCCAAGGACGCCGACGCGCTCCTGCTCAAGGCCCGCGACGACGTCCGCGTCGTGCTCGGCGACCCGAGCATCGAGGGCTCGCTGCGGCCGATCTCGCACGGCCGGTACGTCGCCGAGCTCTACTCCCCCGCCAAGGTCGAGCACGGGCCGCGCGAGCGCGCGTTCCTCGTCGACATGGCCCAGCTCGTCGCGACCGCCGCCGAGCGGTACCAGCTCACCGACCGGCTCAACCAGACGGCCTTCGCCGACCCGCTCACGGGGCTGCCGAACCGGCGCTCCGTGCAGCGCCACCTCGCCGACGTGCTCGACCGGGCCAACGTCGAGCGGACCCGCGTCTCGCTCGTCTACTGCGACCTGGACGGCTTCAAGCGGGTCAACGACGTGCTCGGCCACTCCGCGGGCGACGCCCTGCTGATGCGCGTCGCCGACTACCTGCGCGGCCTCGCGACGGGCGAGGACACGTTCGTCGGGCGGCTCGGCGGCGACGAGTTCGTCATGGTCGTCTCGCGCGCGCCGCAGGACGTCGACCTCGTCGTGCTGGCCCGCCGGGTCCGCGAGGGGTTCGTCGACCGCGCCCTCGGCAGCCGGCCGGCACGTCTGACCGTCGGCGTCGCCACGTGGGTGCCCGGCGACATCGTCGACGCCGACGCGCTCGTGTCGCACGCCGACACCGCGATGCTCGAGGCCAAGCGGTCGCGCACCGGGTTCCGGGTGTTCGACCGCGCGCTGCGCCGTCGGGTCGAGGCGGACCGGCACCGGCGCGTCGCACTCGAGACGGCGGTCGAGGACGGCCACTTCACCGCCTACTACCAGCCGGTCGTGGACGCCCGCACGCTCGAGGTCGTCCAGGTCGAGGCGCTCGCCCGGTGGGACCACCACGGCCACCTCATCCTGCCCGCCGACTGGCTCGAGCTCGCCGAGGAGTCCGGCCTCATCGTGCCGATCGGCCTGTCCGTGCTCACGCACGCCCGCCGGTCGCTCGAGCGGTTCCAGATCCCCGTCGCGGTGAACGTCGCGGCCCGCCAGCTCGCCGAGCCCGACGCGCTCGAGCAGATCGAGACCGCGTGGGGCGACGCGTTCTGGGAGCACCTGACGCTCGAGATCACGGAGAGCGCGCTCGTCAGCACGTCGACGGCCGTCCCGGTGCTGTCCGAGCTGCGCGCCCGCGGCGTGCGGATCGCCGTCGACGACTTCGGCACGGGGTACAGCTCGATGTCCCGGCTGTCCCGCCTGCCCGTCGACTCGCTCAAGATCGACCGCTCGTTCGTCCGCGACGTCGGCACCGAGCGCGGCCAGGGCGTCGTCCGCGCGATCATCGCGCTCGCGGAGACCCACGGGCTCGACGTCGTCGCCGAGGGCGTGGAGCAGGCGTCCGACCTCACCGTGCTCGTCGACCTGGGCGTCAACCGGGTGCAGGGCAACTTCCTCGGCCGGGCCGCACCGAACCTGCCCGTGCGGGGCCCGCGTCCAGTCACCGAGGCGATCCCGGTGGTGCCCGAGCGGATGCGCAACGTCCGGCCCCTCGGGGTCCCGCGGCCCGCCGCAGCGCCCGACGGCGGCCGCGTGGGCGTCGTGCGCCGCTCCCGCTGACCGCCGGGGTACGACGACGCCCGCCCGCACCGACCGGGTCGGCACGAGCGGGCGTGTGTCGATCAGGCGAGCAGCGTCGGCTTCAGGTCGACGATGCGGCCCAGGAGGCCGTTGACGAACGCGGGCGAGTCGTCCGTGGACAGGTTCCGGGCGAGCTCGACGGCCTCGTCGACCGCCACGGCGTCCGGGACGTCGTCGTTGAACAGGACCTCCCACGTGCCGAGCCGCAGGATCGCCCGGTCGACGGCCGGCATGCGCTCGACGGTCCACCCGTGCGCGTGCGTCGCGAGCAGCTCGTCGATGCGCTCCTGGTGCGCCACGACACCCTCGACCAGGTCGACCGAGTACTGCGGCAGCGCCGCCTCGGTGCCGGGCTCCGTGATGCGCTCGGCGAGCAGCGTCACCGGCTCGATGCCGCGCTGGTCCGCCTCGAAGAGGACGTCGAGGGCCCGCTTGCGGGCCTTGCTCCGGGCAGCCACCTCAGTCGTTCACGCGGCCCAGGTAGCTGCCGTCACGCGTGTCGACCTTGACCTTGGTGTTCGACTCGAGGAACAGCGGCACCTGGATCTCGTAGCCGGTCTCGAGCGTCGCGGGCTTGGTGCCGGCCGACGAGCGGTCGCCCTGCAGGCCCGGCTCCGTGTACGTCACCTCGAGGACCACCGACGGCGGCAGCTCGACATAGAGCGGCACGCCCTCGTTCGTCGCGACGAGCGCGTTCTGGTTCTCCAGGAGGAAGTGCGCGGCGTCACCGACCGTGGCGGCCGAGACGTGCAGCTGGTCGTACGTGTCCGTGTCCATGAACACGAAGTCGTCGCCGTCCTTGTACAGGTACTGGTAGTCGCGCTTGTCGACGTTCGCCGTCTCGACCTTGATGCCCGCGTTGAACGTCTTGTCGACGACCTTGCCGGACAGGACGTTCTTGAGCTTGGTGCGGACGAACGCGCCACCCTTGCCGGGCTTGACGTGCTGGAACTCGACGACGGTCCAGAGCTGGCCGTCGATCCGCAGCACGATGCCGTTCTTGAGGTCGTTGGTGGTCGCCACGATCGTCGCTTCCTGTCGAGGGTTCTGAGCTTTCGGCGGTCCGCCGGCTCGCGCATGGGCTCGCGCAGGGTCCGCACGGGGTGCGGACCAGGCACGAGCGCCGGTACCTGCTGTCTCACGAGGCCGGTCCGGCCGCAGACCGCCGATCATCCTACCGTGGCCGACCGCACGCTTCGTCCGGCGCGGCCGCGGCCAGGGCGACCGGGGCCCGTCAAGAGACGAGCTGCTGCGCTCCGTACCCGACGCCCGCGGCCCAGAGCAGCGACGCCAGCGTCCCGATGACGAACCGCTCGGACGCCCCGGGGTTCTCGCGCAGCTCCGGGTAGCGGCCCAGGCCCTTGACGGCGATGACGACCGCGATCCCCTCGGGCTGACCGACGAGCATGCAGGCCGTCACGGCGAGCCGCTCGAGCGCCCCGATCCACGTCCCGCCGCGCAGCACCGCGCGCGCCCCGGCACCTTCCGGGCCGTCGGACACGGCGAGCGGCGTGATCACCGGACGGTTCGCGGGGTCCTTGCC
>JAEWCA010000522.1 GCA_023390875.1 Actinomycetes bacterium | reverse complement strand
GCACGGGGCGGCGGCGAGCACGGCGGGCGACGTCGTCGAGGACGTCCGGCTGTTCGACGTGTACGTCGGCGACCAGGTGCCCGCGGGCACGCGGTCGCTCGCGTTCGCGCTGCGCCTGCGCGCGGCGGACCGGACGCTCACGGCGCAGGAGCAGGCGGCCGTCCGGGAGGCCGTCGTGGCCGAGTCCCACGAGCGGTTCGGGGCGACGCTGCGCGCCTGACCTGCAGCTCCACCACCACGACCCCGCGCGCCGCACCGGCCGCGGGGTCGTGCCGTGTCCGGGCACCGGCAGTCCTGGGACGAGTTCACCAAACGGTTACCGACGAGTAGTTGCGACATAACGGACGACCCGTGAGAGTGAACGCGGTCCCCCGACAGGGTGGCCGCGCGACGCCCCGACGAAGGAGATCCCGACGTGCACGCAGGTCTGAGGTCGGCGACCGGGGGCATCGCAGCCCTCGGTCTCGTTCTTGTAGGGACCGTCTGGGGGGCGGGCGCTGCGAGCGCCGCGGCCGGCCCGGGCGCCCCGCTCGTGATCAACGAGGTGTACGGCGGAGGCGGCAACTCCGGCGCCACGTTCGACCGCGACTTCGTCGAGCTCTACAACCCGGGCGCCGGCCCGGTCGACACGGCCGGCTGGTCCGTGCAGTACGCGTCGGCGGCCGGGACGTCCTGGCAGACCACGGCCCTCACGGGCGTCGTGCCGGCCGGCGGGTACCTGCTCGTCGCCGAGGCGGCCGGTGCGGGTGGGACGACGCCCGTGGTGGGCGACGTCGTCGGGACGATCCCGATGAGCGGGACGTCCGGCAAGGTCGCGCTGGCCTCGTCGACGGCGGCCCTCGCGTGCGGCGCCTCGTGCGCCACGGACCCGGCGGTCGTGGACCTCGTCGGCTACGGCACCGCGAACAACTTCGCCGGCAGCGGCCCCGCGCCCGGCCTGAGCAACACGACGTCCGCCTCGCGCAACGCGACGCACGCCAACACGGGCGACAACGCGGCCGACTTCACGGCGGGCACGCCGACGCCGCAGAAGGCGGGCAGCACGGACCCGGGCACACCGACCGAGCACACCATCGAGGAGATCCAGGGGACCGGAGCCGCGTCACCGCTCGTCGGGCAGAACGTCGTCACCGAGGGCGTCGTCACGGCGGCGTACCCGACGGGCGGCCTGTCCGGCTACGTCATCCAGACACCCGGCACGGGCGGCACGCTCGACGCGTCGCACACCGCGTCCGACGCCGTGTTCGTCTTCTCGGCCGCCACCGTCGGGTCCGTCGCCATCGGCGACCACCTGCGTGTGACCGGCACCGTCAGCGAGTTCAACGGGCTGACCGAGCTCACGGTCGCCGCGGGCGGTGTCGAGGAGCTCGCGACGCCTGCGGCCGCGGTCACACCGGTCGCCGCGAGCTGGCCCACGACCGACGCCGCGCGCGAGGTCCTCGAGTCGATGCTCGTCGCCCCGGCCGGCGACTACACGGTGTCCAACACGTTCAGCACGAACCAGTACGGCGAGGTGGGCCTGGCCGCGGGCACGACGCCGCTGCTGCAGCCGACCGAGGTGGGGGCGCCGGGATCGGCCGAGGCCACCGCGGCGGCCGCTGACAACGCCGCGCGCGGCGTCGTCCTCGACGACGGCGCGTCGACGAACTTCCTGTCGGCCGCGAACCAGTCGCAGACCCCGCCGTACGTCTCGCTCACGGCACCGGTCCGCGTCGGCGAGGCCGCGACGTTCAGCGCGCCGCTCGTCGTCGACTTCCGCAACAACGTGTGGAAGCTCAACCCGACGTCGCAGGTGGTCGCGGGCGGTCCGGCGCCGGTGTCGTTCACGAACGACCGGCCAGCCGCACCCGACGCGGCGGCGATCGGCGGCGACCTGCGGGTCGCGTCGTTCAACGTCCTCAACTACTTCACGACGCTCGGTGCGGGCACGCCCGGCTGCACGTCGTTCAACGACCGCACGGGTGACCCGGTGACGGTCAACAGCGGGTGCGAGCCGCGCGGTGCGTGGGACCCGGCCGACCTGCAGCGTCAGCAGGACAAGATCGTCGCCGCGATCAACGGCCTCGACGCCGACGTCGTCGGTCTGCTGGAGATCGAGAACTCGCTCGTCGTCGACGGCGTCGCCGACGAGGCGCTGAGCACGCTCACCGACGCGCTCAACGCGTCCGCCGGCGCCGGGACGTGGGCCTACGTCCCGTCCGCGACGGCCGACCTGCCGCCGGTCGCGCAGATGGACGTCATCACCAACGCGATCATCTACCGCACCGCCGCGGTGACCCGGACGGGCCCGTCGCACGCGCTCGGTTCGCAGAGCGGGGACGACCAGGCGTTCGGCAACGCGCGCGAGCCCATCGCCCAGGCGTTCACGCCGGTCGGCGGGGGAGAGCCGTTCCTCGTCGTCGTCAACCACTTCAAGTCGAAGGGCTCGGCGGGTCCGTGGCCCGGTGACGCCGACACGGGCGACGGCCAGGGTGCGTCGAACGAGTCCCGCGTGCGGCAGGCCACCGCGCTGCGCGACTGGGTGCCGACGATCCAGGACGGTGTCGAGTCGGTCGCGCTGGTCGGCGACTTCAACTCGTACACGCAGGAGGACCCCCTGCGGCTGCTCTACACCGCGGGGTACACCGACGCCGGGTCGCACTTCGCGCCGGGCGAGTACTCGTACTCCTTCAGCGGGCTGTCGGGGTCGCTCGACCACGTGCTGCTCAACGGTCCCGCGATGGCACGGGCCACCGGGGCGGACATCTGGGAGATCAACGCCGAGGAGTCCATCGCGCTCGAGTACAGCCGGTACAACTACCACGGCACGCTCTTCTACGCGCCGGACGCGTACCGGTCGTCGGACCACGACCCGGTGGTCGTCGGACTCGTCGACGGTGCGGCCGCACCGGTGAACCTCACGCTGCTCGACATCAACGACTTCCACGGGCGCATCGACGCCAACACCGTGAAGTTCGCGGGCACCGTCGAGCAGGAGAAGGCCGCCGCGATCGCCGCCGGGAACCCGGTCGCGTTCGTGTCGGCCGGTGACAACGTGAGCGCGTCGCTGTTCGCGTCGGCCGTCCAGCAGGACCAGCCGACGATCGACGTGCTCAACGCGCTCGAGCTCAACGCGTCGGCCGTGGGCAACCACGAGTTCGACAAGGGCTTCGCCGACCTGCGCGACCGCATCATCGCGGGCGGCACGAACGCGACCTGGGACTACCTGGGCGCGAACGTCTACGAGGCCGGGACCACGACCCCGGCGCTGCCCGAGTACGCGCTGCTCGACATGGACGGCGTGACCGTCGGCATCATCGGCGCGGTCACCGAGGAGACCCCGTCGCTCGTCAGCCCGGGCGGCATCACCGAGCTGTCGTTCGGCGACCCGGTCGAGGCCGTCAACCGCGTCGCGGCCGAGCTCACGGACGGCGACCCGTCCAACGGCGAGGCGGACGTCCTGGTCGCGAGCTACCACGAGGGCGCCTCGGAGGGGACGCCGGACGGCGCGACGCTCGAGGAGGAGGTCGCCGCGGGCGGCGCGTTCGCCGAGATCGTCAACGACACGTCGTCGAAGGTCGACGCGATCTTCACCGGCCACACGCACAAGGTGTACGCGTGGGAGGCGCCCGTGCCGGGCCAGCCGGGCAAGACGCGGCCGATCCTGCAGACCGGCAGCTACGGCGACAACATCGGCAAGATCGTGCTGACGTACGACCCGAGCACCGACGAGGTCCTCGCGCACACGCAGGTCAACGTGCCCCGGCTGGTCGCACCGGCGGGCACGAGCGAGGCGGACTTCGCCAACCAGCTGGCCGCGACGTACCCGCGGGTCGCCGAGGTGAAGTCGATCACCGAGGCTGCGCTCGCGTACGCCAACGAGGTCGGCTCCGTCCCGGTCGGATCGGTCACCGACGACATCACGACGGCGTTCACCGGCGGCACGTACACGGCCGAGGGCTACGTCGGTCCCGGCCCGACCCCGACCTCCGGGCGGGACGACCGGGCGAGCGAGTCGACGCTGGGCGACACCGTGGCGAACGCGCTGCGGGACACCCTGGCGCCCGACAACCTCGGCGGTGCGCAGATCGGCGTCGTCAACCCAGGTGGTCTGCGGGCCGAGCTGCTGTACGCGCCCGACGGCGTCGTGACCACGGCCGAGGCGAACTCGGTGCTGCCGTTCGTCAACAACCTCTGGACGACGTCGCTCACGGGCGCGCAGTTCAAGACGATGCTCGAGCAGCAGTGGCAGACGAACCCCGACGGCACGATCCCGACACGGCCGTACCTGCAGCTCGGGCTGTCGGACAACGTGACGTACACCTACGACGCCGCGGCGCCGATGGGCTCGCACATCACGTCGATCACGGTGAACGGCGCGCCGATCGACCCGGCGGCCAGCTACCGGATCGGGACGTTCTCGTTCCTCATCACGGGCGGCGACAACTTCCGGATCTTCACCGAGGGGACCAACCCCAAGGACTCCGGGCTCGTCGACCGCGACGGCTGGATCGCGTACCTGCAGGCGCACCCGGGTCTGGCCCCGGACTTCGCCCGCCAGGCCGTCGGCGTGCCGACCGTGCCGTCGACGGTGACCGCCGGTGACACGCTCGCGTTCCCGGTGACCAAGCTCGACCTCACGAGCCTCGGGTCGCCGCAGAACACGAGCCTGGACGTCCGGCTCGACGGCACGTCCATCGGGTCGGCGACAGTGACCGGCGGCAACGCGAACGTGTCCGTCACGGTGCCGTCGGGCACGAGCGCCGGGGCGCACACCCTGACGCTCGTCGCGACGCCCAGCGGCACCACGGTGACGCTGCCGCTCACGGTCGAGGCGGCGCTGCCGTCGTCGACCACGACGCTCCAGGCGGCACCGGCGAGCCAGGTCTACGGGAAGTCGAAGATCACGCTCAAGGCGACCGTGAAGTCGACCGTGCCGGTGTCCGGCCCCGTCGAGTTCGTGGCCGGCGACACCGTGCTGGGCACCGTGAACCTGAGCAAGGGCAAGGCGACGCTCGAGCTGCCGGCCTCGACGCCGGCGGGGACCTACGAGGTCGTCGCCCGGTTCGCCGGTGACGACACGGTCGCCGGGTCCGAGTCCGCGCCCGTCACGATCGTCGTGGAGAAGGTCACCACGAAGACCAGCCTGTCGGTGACGCCCGGGTTCCTGTTCGTCCCGTCGTTCGCCGTCGCGACCGTCTCGACGAACAACGGGCGTCTCCCGTCCGGCAAGGTCGAGATCCGCGAGGGAGGCACGGTCGTGAAGACGGTCGACGTGGTGCTCGGCATCGCGATCGACACCGTGCCGTCGGGGCGGCACACCTACACGGCGACGTTCGTGCCGGACGACCCGGCCAACGTGTCGCCGAGCACGAGCAAGCCGGTCAGCACGCGCTGATACCCGGAGCACGAGGGCCCCCGTCCAGCACGGACGCGGGCCTTCGTGCGTCCACCTGCTGAACGGCGCCACGACCGGGGGCCGGGCCGAGGGATAGCGTGGCCGGACTGACACGGGGTGCCCCGCGTGCGACGCACGAGGGGCTGAGATCACACCCGCTGAACCTGATCTAGCTCGTACTAGCGAAGGGATGTCACCTCGATGACTCCTGCCTTCCCGTCCTCCGGCGTGCCCTCCGAGGCCGTAGCCCTCGCCGACGCGTGCGCGGCGGCCCTCACCGTCCTGCGGTCGCGCACGCCGCTCGTGCAGTGCCTCACCAACGAGGTCACGACCGGCCTGGTCGCCGACGTGCTGCTCGCCGTCGGCGCGTCGCCGGCGATGGCGGCCGTCCCCGGCGAGGCACAGGAGCTCGCAGCTGTCGCGGGCGCCGTGCTCGTCAACCTCGGCACGCCCGGCCCTGACCAGCGGGCGTCCGTCGAACCGACCGTCGAGGTCGCGCGTGCCGCCGGGACGCCGTGGGTGCTCGACCCGGTCGCCGTCGGCGTGCTGTCCGAGCGCACCCGGATGGCGC
>JAEWCA010000498.1 GCA_023390875.1 Actinomycetes bacterium | reverse complement strand
TTATAAGCGCCAGGCCGAGGAGCTGCTCGGCCGGGCCACCGGGTGGGAGGGGATCAGGCCGCGGCGATCTTGCCCGCGATCGAGGCCGTCATCTGGTTCCACAGCGCGGCGGGGTCGCCCTGCTGGTTGACGATGGCGACCTCCGTGGCGCCCCAGTCGGCCCACACCGTGTCCATGGCGGGGATCGACGGCATCGGGACGCCCTCCTGGCCGACGGCGGCGAAGCCGGAGACGATCGGGTCGGACGAGATCTCGTTGACGGCGTCGATCAGCGCCGGGGCACGGCCGCCGGCCTTGTACAGCGCGAGCTGCACGTCGGGGGTGCCGAGGTAGTTGACGACGAACTCGTTCGCGAGGAGCGCGTTCTTCGACTTCGACGAGATGAAGAAGCCCTGCACGCCGACGAACGGCTGCGACGGCTGGCCACCGGCGGACGGGACCTTCTCGATCGAGATGTCGAGGCCGGCCTTGACGAAGTCACCCGTGTTCCACGGGCCGGTGATCATGTACGGCGCCTTGCCGGCGAGGAACGCCTCCTTGGCGACGTCGCCCGAGATCGACGTGTTGACGACGCCCTCGGCGCCGAGCTTCGCCAGGTACGCGGCGAACGCGCGGCCCTGGTCGGAGTCGAGCGTGAGCTTGTTGGCGTCGTACGCGCCCGACGCGTCGGTGCCGAAGACGGGCGAACCGAACGAGGTCTGCAGCGGGTACATGTGGTACGGGTCGCCGGTCTTCTCGTCCTGCTGGATGAGGACCGAGTAGTCCGTGCCGACCGCCTTGGCCTGGGCGACGAGCTCGTCGAACGAGGCGGGGGTCGCGTCCTTGACGAGCGCGTTGTTCTTGACGAGCGCGATGTTCTCGACCGAGTACGGCAGGCCGTACAGCGTGCCGTCGTAGCTCATGGCCTGCGTCGCGACGGGCAGGAAGTCGGAGGCCTTGTCGCCGAGCTCGATGGGGGCGACGACGCCGTTCTGCACGAGCTTGCCGAGCCAGTCGTGCGCGCCGACGATCACGTCGGGACCCTGGCCGGCGGGGACCTGCGAGATGAAGTCGTCGCGGATGTCGCCGAAGTCCTTCTGGACGAACTTGACGGTGACGCCCTTCTCCTCCTCGAAGACCTTCGCCACCTCCTTGACCGGCCCGGACCGCGTGTCGTCGACCCAGACGGTGAGCGTGGCCTTGCTCGCGGGGGCGGACGAGCTCGCGTCGGACGACGCCTCGTCGTTCGAGCCGGCGCACGCGGCGAGCGTCAGCGCGAGGCCGACCGTCGCCGCAACGACAGGGATGCTCCGTCGCATCGTGTGTCTCCCAGTGGTACGAGGGTTGCCGGGTGCCGGCGTTCCCCGCCGACCCTGGCCTGATGGCGAGGAACGTAACGTCGTTGCAACGCGCCTTGCAAGTCGTTACGGTAACTTTCAGGCAACGGTTTCAGCGGCTCGTCAGCGGTCCGCCCCAGCCACCACTGCACGACCCACTGGAACGACCCAGGACGAGGAGGTCCCGTGTCCTTTACGCTGCCAACCGTGCGCACCCGTCTGACCGACCTGGCCGAGCAGGCCGGCGTCAGCACGGCCACGGTCTCGCGGGTCCTCAACGGCAAGCACGGCGTGTCGGCCCAGGCGCGACAGGCCGTGCTGGCGGCCCTCGACGTGCTCGGCTACGAGCGGCCCGAGAAGCTGCGCACCCGGTCGGCCGGCCTCGTCGGCCTCGTCGTGCCCGAGCTCTCCAACCCCGTCTTCCCCGCGTTCGCGCAGGTCATCGAGTCGATGCTCACCGAACGCGGGTACACGCCGCTGCTGTGCACGCAGTCCCCCGGCGGCACCACCGAGGACCAGTACGTCGAGATGCTCCTCGAGCACGCCGTCGACGGCATCGTCTTCGTCTCCGGCCTGCACGCCGACACGACCGCGAGCAAGGAGCGGTACCACCGGCTGCGCAGCCGCGGGATGCCCGTCGTGCTCGTCAACGGCCACGCCGACGGCGTCGACGCGCCGAGCCTGTCCACGGACGACGCCGCCGCGCTCGACCAGGCGTTCCGCCACCTCGTCTCGCTCGGCCACCGCAACATCGGCCTCGCGATCGGCCCCACCCGGTTCGTGCCCGCCCTGCGCAAGCAGGAGGAGTTCGCCGTCAACCTCGAGCGGCACCTCGGCATCACCGACCCCGACGGGCACGTCGTCTCGACGCTGTTCACCGTCGAGGGTGGGCAGGCCGCCGCGCTCGAGCTCATCGACAGCGGGCACACCGCGATCATCTGCGGGTCCGACCTCATGGCCCTCGGCGCCGTCCGGGCCGCCCGCTCGCGCGGGCTGTCCGTGCCCGAGGACGTGTCGATCGTCGGCTTCGACGACTCGCCCCTCATCGCGTTCACCGACCCGCCGCTCACGACCGTGCGCCAGCCGGTCGCCGCGATGGGCCACGCGGCCGTGTCCGCGCTGGTCTCCGAGATCAACGGCACGCCCGCGTCGCGCACCGAGCTGAAGTTCCACCCGGAGCTCATCGTGCGCGGCTCCACCGGTGCCGCACCGGTGCCCTCGACCACCCCCCAGGCGTCCGCCGTACTCTGAACCGACCTCGAGCACCGCGCGCCCTCGCCGCCGCACCGCTCCGAGCTCGGCGACGCCGCCTCCCCTTCTCGCACCCCTGAAAGAGGCATGCCCGCATGACGACCCTCGACACCCTGCCCACCGGCACCCTCGTGCACGCCCCCGGCTCCCCCGACGGCGAGTGGTGGCGGGACGCCGTGATCTACCAGGTGTACCCGCGCTCGTTCGCGGACGCCTCGGGCGACGGCATCGGCGACCTGCCCGGCATCACCTCGCGGCTCGACCACCTCGCCGAGCTCGGCGTCGACGCCGTCTGGCTGTCGCCGTTCTACCGCTCCCCGCAGGCGGACGCCGGGTACGACGTGTCCGACTACCGCGACGTCGACCCGCTGTTCGGCACGCTCGACGACTTCGACGCGCTGCTCGCCCGCGCGCACGAGCTCGGCCTGCGCGTGATCGTCGACCTGGTGCCGAACCACACATCCGACGAGCACGTCTGGTTCCAGGCCGCCCTCGCCGCCGGTCCGGGTTCACCCGAGCGGGCGCGGTACCTGTTCCGCGAGGGCCGCGGTGAGCACGGCGAGCTGCCGCCCAACAACTGGGAGTCGATCTTCGGCGGCCCCGCGTGGACGCGTCTGGCCGACGGCGAGTGGTACCTGCACCTGTTCGACTCGCGGCAGCCCGACCTCGACTGGGAGCACCCCGAGGTCCGCGCCGAGTTCGAGGACGTGCTGCGCTTCTGGCTCGACCGCGGCGTCGACGGGTTCCGCATCGACGTCGCGCACGGCATGGTCAAGGAGGCGGGGCTGCCCGACTGGGCAGGCCACGTCTCGATGATCGAGGGGTCCGAGGACGCCGGGCCCACGGACCGCGCGGACGAGGTGACGGGCTCCGGCAACCAGGGCCCCATGTTCGACCAGGAGGGCGTGCACGAGATCTACCGCGCCTGGAACCGCGTCCTGGCGTCCTACGCCGGCGACCGCGCGCTCGTCGCCGAGGCCTGGGTCGAGCCGCTGTCCCGGCTCGCCCGGTACGTGCGGCCCGACGAGATGCAGCAGGCGTTCAACTTCGCGTTCCTCGCGACCCACTGGGACGCGCCCGCCCTGCGCGACGTGATCGAGGCCTCGTACGCGACCGCGGACGGCGTCGGCGCGCCCACCACGTGGGTGCTGTCGAACCACGACGTCGTGCGGCACGCGTCCCGCCTCGGACTGTCCGTGCCCGGGTCGCGCCCCAACGGCATCGGGCACGGCGACGAGCAGCCCGACGAGCAGCTCGGCCTGCGCCGTGCCCGCGCAGCCACGCTGCTCATGCTCGGCCTGCCCGGCTCGGCCTACCTGTACCAGGGCGAGGAGCTCGGCCTGCCCGACCACACGGCGCTGCCCGACGACCTGCGGCAGGACCCCGCGTTCTTCCGGACCGGCGGCGCCGAGCGCGGCCGCGACGGGTGCCGCGTGCCGCTGCCGTGGGCCGCCGGTGAGCCCGGGTTCGGCTTCTCGCCGACCGGTGTGACGTGGCTCCCCCAGCCGTCCGCCTGGTCCGCCTACGCGCTCGACGCGCAGCGCGGGGTCGACGGCTCGACGTACGAGACCTACCGGACGGCGCTCGCGGTGCGCCGGTCCGAGGCGCTCGGCTCGGGCGGCCTGACCTGGGCGGACGGGTACGGCGACGACGTCATCGCGTTCGTCAACCGGGGCGTGCTGGTCGTCGCCAACCTCGGCGGCACGCCCGTCGCGCTGCCGGCCGGTGCCGTCGTGCTGCACGCGTCGGTCGACGTCCCGGTGGGCCCGGACGGCTCGGCGACGCTTCCGGGCGACGCGACCGTCTGGTTGCGGGCGTAGCCGGCTCCCGACACGCACGGCGGAGGGCGGCCCGGGTCCGGGTCCGCCC
>JAEWCA010000489.1 GCA_023390875.1 Actinomycetes bacterium | reverse complement strand
CTGCCCGCCCGGGCCGACGTGTGCGCGCCCGGCTGCTGCCGCATGCGCGACGGCGTCGACTCCGGCCGGCCCGCCGCCTGCTCCGTCGACCCCTGGTCCTGACCCCACCCGCGCACCCGAGAGGACGACCCGTGAGCCACCCCGCCCCCGACGCCGAGGCGCTCAACAGCACGATCCGCTACACGATGTGGTCCGTGTTCGCCCTGGAGGAGGTGCTCCCGGAGGACGACGACGAGCGCGCCGCCCTCATCGCGGCCGCGCAGCAGGCGGTCGGCGCCGACGGCCTCGTGGTCCGCGGCTGGTACGACGTCGCGGGCCTGCGCGCCGACGCGGACCTCATGGTCTGGTGGCACGCCGAGACGGTCGAGGAGGTGCAGGGCGCCTACCAGCGGCTGCGTGCGAGCGACCTCGGCCGGCACCTGCTGCCCGTGTGGTCGGTCGTCGGGCTGCACCGCGCCGCCGAGTTCAACCGCGCGCACGTCCCCGCGTTCCTCGCGGGCGAGCCGGCCGGCGACTACCTGTGCGTCTACCCGTTCGTGCGGTCGTACGACTGGTACGTGCTCGACGGTGACGACCGCCGCCGGATGCTCGTCGAGCACGGCGAGGCCGCGCGCGACTACAAGGACGTGCGCGCGAACACCGTGTCCGCGTTCGCGCTGGGCGACTACGAGTGGATCCTCGCGTTCGAGGCCCCCGAGCTGCACCGCATCGTCGACCTCATGCGCGACCTGCGGAACACGGAGGCGCGGCTGCACGTGCGCGAGGAGGTCCCGTTCTACACGGGTCCGCGCACGACCCTCGAGGCCTGGGCGGACCGCCAGCCGCGCGGCTGACGCGGGCGCGCCCGCGATCCGGTGCGCCCCGACCCGCCCGCGGCGGCCGTCGTGGTGCCATCATCGGCTCATGGTCGACGTGGACGGGACATGGCGGTTCACCGCGCTCGCCGGTGCGGACGTCTCGGCCCTGGGGCAGCACGTCCCGTGGCTGACGTTCGACGGTGACGGGCAGGTGTACGGCATGGCGGGCGTGAACCGGGTGCGCGGCACCTGGACGGCGCAGGACGACACGATCACGTTCGGGCCGGTCGTGTCGACGCTCATGGCGGGCCCGCCCGAGGCGACCGACGCCGAGCGCGCGGTGCTCGCGCTGCTCGGGTCGACGCTCACCGTGGACGCGCCGGACGCCGACCGGCGGCGGGTGACGTCGCCGGACGGCGGGGCCGCCGAGCTCGTCCGCGACGAGAGCGCCGGCCAGGCCTGACGCGACCGCTCAGCCGCCCCACCCGGCGGCGAGCGCCTTGAGCGTGCCGATCCGTGTCTCGACGTCGAACGCGGTGCCCGTGACCATGAGCTCCGCGGCACCTGTCCGGCAGACCAGGTCGGTGAGCTCCGCGACGGCCCGGTCGGCCGTCGTCGCGACCTGCGTGCCGGGCACCTTCGCGAAGAACTCCGCGGCCGCGGTCGGGTCGAGCTCGGCGAGGGCGGTGGCCGCGTCCTCGGGGGACAGGATCGGGGCGAGCGGCCGGCCGGTGCGCAGGCTCAGGGCCATGACCCGGCTCGGGCCGGCGAGGAACTGCGCCTCCTCGTCCGAGCCGGCGACCAGCACCGACGCCGACACCATGAGGCGCGGCACGTCGAGCACCACGGACGGCCGGAACGCGCGCCGGTAGGTCTCGGCGGCCTGCAGCGTGTGCCCGGTGTTGAAGTGGTGCGCGTAGCTGAACGGCAGCCCGAGGCTGCCCGCGAGCTCGGCGCTGAACAGGCTCGACCCGAGCAGCCACACCTGCGGGCTCGACGTCGCGACGGGCGTCGCCGTCAGCCGCTGCGCCCGCACGGACGGCGCGATCCCGTCGAGCCGCACGCCGAGCAGCGCGAGCACGTCGACCACCTCGGCGGGGAAGTCCTCGTGCCCCAGCCCTTCGACGGTCCGTCGCAGCGCGGCCGCCGTCGTCGGGTCCGCGCCGGGAGCCCGCCCGATGCCGAGGTCGATGCGTCCCGGGTGCAGCGCCTCGAGCATCGCGAACTGCTCGGCGACCACGAGCGTCGGGTGGTTCGGCAGCATCACGCCGCCCGACCCCACGCGGATGCGGGCCGTCGCGGCGGCGAGGTGCGCGAGGAGCACGCCGGGCGACGTCGACGCGACCGCCGGCATCGCGTGGTGCTCCGCGACCCAGAACCGGTGGTAGCCGAGGGAGTCGGCAGCGGCCGCGAGGCGGGTCGTCGCGGCGAGGGCGTCCCCGCTGGTCTGGCCCGCGCTCACGGGCGCGGTGTCGAGCACGGACAGGGGCACGGTGGTGGTCACGGCAGTCGCAACACGCGAGGGCGCGCTGCTACTCCCGCGACGCCCGCTCCCGGGACGTCACGGGTACAGGCCGCGGATCTGGTGCGCCTCGGCGACGCGCCGCACGCCGATCGTGAGCGCGGCGTCCCGCAGCGACAGCCCCTCGGCGTGTGCGAGCGACGCGACGGACCGGTACGACGCGAGCATCCGCTGCTCGAGCCGCTCCGCGATCTCGTGCTCCGTCCACCAGTACGCCTGGTTCGCCTGCACCCACTCGAAGTACGACACGACGACGCCGCCCGCGTTCGCGAGGATGTCCGGCACCACGACGACACCCCGGTCGGCCAGGATCCGGTCGCCCTCGGTGGTGGTGGGTCCGTTGGCCGCCTCGACGACCCAGCGGGCCTTGACGCGCGCGGCGGACTCCTCGTCGAGCACGCCCTCCACGGCCGCGGGGATGAGCACGTCGACGTCGAGCGCGAGGAGCTCGGCGTTCGTGATGGCCTCGCCGCCCACGAAGCCGGTGACGCTGCCGGTGTCCTGCACGTGCCGCAGGAGAGCGGGCACGTCGAGCCCGTCGGTGGCCCGCACCCCGCCGTGCTCGTCGCTCACCGCGACGACCCGGGTGCCGGCCTCGTGCAGGAACCGCGCCGCGTGCGAGCCGACCTTGCCGAAGCCCTGCACGGCCGCGGACACCTCGTCGAGCTTGACGCCGGCGTCGGCCAGCGCCGCCTCCGCCGCGTGCACCACGCCGCGGGACGTCGCAGTCGGCCGCCCGAGGGAGCCGCCCACGGCGAGCGGCTTGCCCGTCGTGACCGCCGGGATCGTGTACCCGAGGTTGACCGAGTACGTGTCCATGACCCACGCCATGGTCTGCTCGTCGGTGCCGATGTCGGGCGCCATGATGTCCCGCTCGGGGCCGATCATCGGCATGATCTCGCTCGTGTACCGGCGGGTGACGCGCTCGAGCTCGGCCGACGAGTGCAGCCGAGGGTCGATCGTCACGCCGCCCTTCGCACCGCCGTACGGCACGTCGACCACGGCGCACTTCCACGTCATCCACATCGCCAGCGCCCGGACCTCGTCGACGTCGACGGACGCCGAGTACCGCAGGCCGCCCTTGCCGGGGCCGCGCGAGATGTTGTGCTGCACCCGGTAGCCGGTGAACAGGACGATCTCGCCGTCGTCACGGCGCAGGGGCACGGCGACGTTCATCTCGCGCCGCGGCGTGGCCAGCATCTGGTGCAGACCTTCGCCGTAGCCGAGGATCTCGATCGCCGAGGCCAGCTGCGCGCGGGCGGTCTCGAGCGGGGACGTGTGCGGGGGACGGGGCTCCGTTGCCTGGTCGGTCACGCCCCCACCTTGGTCATCGCCGCAGGTTCCCGCCACCGCGACCGACGGACGAGCCGGACGCGTCCGCCCCTCGGTCGGGTGAGGCCGTGACCTCAGCAGATCTGCGACTCCTCGATCGGCTTGAGCACTGAGCCACCCAGGTGACGCGAGTGCCGCGCGGGCACCAGCACGCACGTGCCGAACGTGCCGTTGAGGTACACGGGCTTGACGAACACGTCGGTGTACCGGCAGTTGATGGTCCGCACCGAGTAGTACGCGGGGTGGAACACGTAGACGCCCGTGAGGTACCCGCACCACTCATCCTCGTCCTCGATCGTCGCCATCACGCCGGCGCCCGACCGCGGCTGCGACAGCGCCGGGAGCGGCTGCACGGGGACGTCCGGGCCGGCCACGGGACCGGCCTGCGCGGGGGCTGCGCCGAGCGTGAGGGCCGCGCCCAGCGCGAGGACGGTCAGGGCGACGGGGAGGGCTCGGGTGGAGGCACGCAGGGTCATGGGGGTCCTCTCGTTCGACGACGTCGTCGACGGTGCTCGGCCGGGCGCCCAGGATGTCCGGCGCGCTCCCACGGGTGCAAACCGGGTGGTCCGGGCATCGCCGCGCGGTCCGGCAGCGTCCGCCGTCGGCAGGGCACACACTGTGAGCACCAACGGCGGCGGGACGACGAAGGCGGTGCGGGCGGCACATGACGGACGACGGAGGCGTGGTCGACGAGGCGGTCCGGCTCGCGGGGGACTGGCTGGAGGCCACGACGTCGGGCGAGACGGCGGCCGAGCGTCGCACGAC
>JAEWCA010000416.1 GCA_023390875.1 Actinomycetes bacterium | reverse complement strand
CGGCACGGTCCGGGCGCTGCTCTTCGCGGCCTCGACGGCGGTGCGTGCGAGGACGAACGCCGGGCCGCCCGCGGCGCGGGACGACTCGGGCAGCGGCTCGTCGACCGGTCCCGCGCCGATCCCGACGCTCCATCCGCCGGTGCGCAGGACGCGCAGCGCGACGTCGACGACGTCCGCGGGGTCGTCGTACACGCCCTGCACCTCGTCGCCGACGGTCCGCTCGAAGGCGCGGACGGGCTTGCCCTGGTCGAGGTCGCGCAGCAGCTCGTCGACGCGGTCCCCCACGCGCCGGCTCCCCCGCTGGTCGATGGTCATGACGATCACGCCACAAGCATCTACCCTTGTGCTGCTACGCACAAGGGAAGGGTCTTGTTACGCGGAGCGGCCCGCGATGGCGGCGATCGCCAGGCGGTAGGAGTCCAGGCCGAAGCCGGCGACCGTCCCGGTGGCGACCGGCCCGACCACCGACACGTGCCGGAACGCCTCGCGCGCGTACGGGTTCGTGATGTGCACCTCGACCAGCAGCAGGCCCGACTTCGTCACCTGGGCCGCCGCGTCCCGCAGCGAGTACGAGTAGTGCGTGAACGCCGCCGGGTTGAGCACCACGTGCGAGCGCGTGTCCACGGCCTCGTGCAGCCACCCCACCAGCTCGGACTCCTGGTCCGTCTGACGCACGTCGACCTGCACGCCCGCGTCGGCACCCCACTTCTCGGCCGCCGCCGCGAGGTCCTCGTACGACGCGAACCCATACACGTCGGGCTCGCGCACGCCGAGCCGGCCGAGGTTGGGTCCGTTGAGCACGAGCACTCGCATCATGGGACGAAGCCTAGGCGACCCCCGACCCCCCGCATGCGCGCGCTACAGCGACACGGCACGCGTCGGCGCCGGCGCCCCCTCGCTCACCTCGGCGTAGGCCGCCGCGAGCAGCGTCGGGTCGGGCCCCTCGAGCCGCACGGGGCGGCCGAGGTCCTCGAGCACCACGAACCGCAGGAGGTCGCCGCGCGTCTTCTTGTCCCGGCGCATCGCCGTGAGCAGCTGCTCCCAACGGTCGCCCCGGTAGGCCGTCGGCAGGCCGAGCGACGTGAGGACCGCACGGTGCCGCTCGACGACGTCGTCCGACAGCCGGCCCGCGAGCCGTGCCAGCTCGGCGACGAACACCATGCCGACCGAGACGGCCGCGCCGTGCCGCCACTGGAACCGCTCGACCTGCTCGATCGCGTGCCCGAACGTGTGGCCGTAGTTGAGGATCTCGCGCAGACCTGCCTCGCGGAGGTCCTCCCCCACCACGCGCGCCTTCACGGCGACCGCGCGCTCGACCAGCTCGGCCAGCACGTCGGACGACGCCGCCGCCGCGGGGTCCGTCAGGAGCGCCGTGTTCTGCTCGACGAGCTCCAGGATGCGCGGGTCGGCGATGAACCCGCACTTCACGACCTCGGCGAGCCCGGCCACGAAGTCGTGACGCGGCAACGACTCCAGCGACGCGAGGTCGCACAGCACGCCCGCGGGCGGGTGGAACGCCCCGACGAGGTTCTTGCCCTCGGCGGTGTTGATGCCCGTCTTGCCGCCGACCGCCGCGTCGACCATGCCGAGCACGGTGGTCGGCACCTGCACGACGCGGACGCCGCGCAACCAGGTCGCCGCGACGAACCCCGCGAGGTCCGTCGTCGCGCCTCCGCCGACCCCGACGACCGCGTCGGTCCGCGTGAAGCCGGCCTGACCCAGGACGCCCCACAGGAACGCCGCGACCTGAGCCGTCTTCGCCTCCTCGGCGTCCGGCACCTCGGCCGCGTACGCCTCGTACCCCTGCGCCAGCAGGTCCTCGCGGACCGCGTCCGCGGTCGCCGCCAGCGCCGCGGGGTGCACCACGAGCACGCGACGCACCCCCTCGCCGAGCAGCCCGGGCAGCTCGCCGAGCAGGTGCCGGCCGATCAGGACGTCGTAGGGCTGCTCCCCCGACACGCGCACCGTGGTCATGCCTCGCTCCCGTCCGCCGCGGCCGTCCGTCGGGCCGCCAGCTCCTGCTCGATCAGCTCGGCCACGTCGGCCGGCCGCAGCCCGTCGGTCAGCACGCGCACCGTCGCGACCTGCTCGTACACCGGCCGGCGTGCCTCCATCAGGGCCTGCCACTGCGCCCGCGGGTTGCCGAGCAGCAGCGGGCGCGACTGGTTGAACCCCACGCGCGGGGCCGCGTGCGCGAGCGACACGTCGAGGAACACCACGACACCACCGTCCGCCCGGTAGGCCGCCAGGGCCGCCTGCGTGTCGGCGTGCAGCACCGCGCCGCCGCCGAGGGCCAGGACGCCGTCGTGCTCGGCGAGCGCCCGCAGCACCGCGTCGCGCTCCAGGGCACGGAAGTGCGGCTCGCCGTCGTCGACGAAGATCTCCGTGATCGGCTTGCCGGCGGTCGCCTCCACGTCCGTGTCCGTGTCCCGGGCCACCAGCTGCCACCGCTCGGCCAGCGCGGCCGCGACGGTCGACTTGCCGGAGCCCGGCGGGCCGACCAGGACGATGCGGGGGGCGCGGGGGGACTCGACAGGCACGGCGGGCAGAGTACCGCTCAGCGGCCGGACGTCAGGCGGGCGTCGGGCTGGCGGACGCCCACCGGTCCGCCGTGCCGGACGTGGCCCGCCGCTCGTGCAGGACCAGCGCGACGGGAAGCACGGCGAAGACCACGGTCCACGTCCACGTGACGACCGGGCCGGCGACGAGGTACGGCAGGACGACCACGCACGGGACGACCGCGAGGAGCGCCGTGCGGACCGCCGGTCCCGGACGGCACGGCGACGTCCACGCCCAGATCAGCAGCACGACGACGAGCGGGCCGACGTAGTACGGGAACCGCAGCGGGTCGAGGAGCAGGCGGACGGAGATCACCGTCACGACCACGGCCGGACCGGAGGCGCGCCGGTACGCCGCCACGAGGAACCCGGCCGCCGTGGCGGCGGCACCCTGGATCAGCCGCATGCCCCAGTCCGTCAGCCCCAGGTGCGCGGCGAGCACGGGCAGGAGGCTCGACCGGTCGGTGTGCACCCACGTGAACGAGAACGTGCCGACGTCGCCCCAGAGGAAGAACGGCGCGTACTGGACGGCCACGAGCGCGCCCGCCACCCCCGCCGCCGTCAGGAGCGTCCGCCATCGCCGGCCGTGCAGCGCGGTGCCCGCGCCCAGGAGGCCCCACAGCTTGGTGCCGGTCGCCACGCCGACGAGCGCACCGACGACGACCCCGCGGCCCAGCGCCGCGGCCCGGACGGCCGCGGCAAGCAGCAGCCCGAGCGCGATCTCCTCCGGGTGCCCGATGGCCATCCCGTCCGCGAGCAGCCCACCGGCGACCACCGTGCCGCCCACGACCCACTGGACCGTGCGGACGTCCCGCTGCGCGTCGCGCGCGAAGGCGCCCGTCACGGCCACCGTCAGCCACGCCACACCGGCCGCCAGCACAGCCGCCACGACGGGGTCGGGCGCCAGACCCACGAACCCGGCGACACGGGCGACCACGCCCACGGCGAGCAGGAAGAGCGGCCCGATCTGCAGCAGCGGGTCAGCGAACACGTCGAAGAACCCCGGCCCGAGCATGCCGGTCGCCGCGCTCACGAAGTACGTGGTGTCGCCCGGGTGCACGGCGGCCGTGACG
>JAEWCA010000374.1 GCA_023390875.1 Actinomycetes bacterium | reverse complement strand
ACCCGGCGCAGCGCCCGGTCGACGAGCGCCTCGTCGACGTCGCCCGCGGCGAGCGCGCGGCGCAGCGGGTTGCCGTAGCAGTGCACGCTCGGCAGCTCGACGTCGACGCCCGCGGTCAGCGCGAGCGCGGCGGCGTGCTGCTCGTCGGCGGCGACCCCGTGCAGCGTGTGCAGGAAGCGGATGCCGAAGTAGTCGGCGACGACCGTGCCGTCGAAGCCCCACGTGTCGCGCAGCAGCGTGGTGAGGAGCTCGACGTCCGCGGCCGACGGCACCCCGTCGACGTCCGAGTAGGAGTGCATGACCGAACGGGCGCCGCCGTCGCGGACCGCCATCTCGAACGGCGCCAGGATCACGTCCTGACGCTCGCGCGGGCCGATCGACACGGGGGCCAGGTTGCGACCCGCCCGGCTCGCCGAGTACCCGGCGAAGTGCTTCAGCGTCGCGACGACCCCGGCGCTCTCCAGACCGCGCACGTAGGCGGTGCCGACGGTGCCCACGAGGTACGGGTCCTCGCCGATCGTCTCCTCCGTGCGGCCCCAGCGGTGGTCGCGCGTCACGTCGAGCACCGGCGCGAGGCCCTGGTGCACGCCCGCGGCCCGCATCGATGCGCCGATCGCTGCGGACATCCGCTCGACGAGCGCCGGGTCGAACGTCGCACCCCACGACAGCGGCACCGGGTACGCGGTGGCCTTCCACGCGGCGAAGCCGGCGAGGCACTCCTCGTGCACGAGAGCCGGGATCCCGAAGCGGTTGGCCGCGACGATCTGCGCCTGTGACAGCGCGAGCGACCGCGCGCCCACGGCGGGGTCGACAGGAGCGGTGCCGAACGGGCGCGTCAGCTGGCCGAGACCGCCCGCGATGACCTCGGTCCAGCCCAGGCCGTCCGCCGTCATCTCCGACTGGTGCGGGGCGACGCCACCGCCGGACGCGTCCGCGCCGACCCACAGGCCGACGAGCTGCGAGAGCTTCTCGTCGAGCGTCATGCGCCCGACGAGGTCGTCGACCCGCTCGGCCGCGCTGCGCGTCACGTCGCGCCAGACCTGCGCGGCCTGCTCGCCGGCCGGCTGGTCCGCGCGCTGCTCTGCCGGCTGGTCGGCCCGCTGCTCGGCCTGCAGGTCGGCCCGCTGCTCGGCCTGCTCGGCCTGCCCCGAGGCGTCCGCCGTCATGTCCCCACACACCTCCCCGTCCCACGTCGTCGTGAGCCGCAAGTATCGACTTCGGTGTCGAAATCAACCGAGTATCGACACTAGGTTGGGCCGGACGAGAGCGTCAATCCGGTCATGACATTTGGCAAAACGCCGCATGTTTTCAGTCATCTCGACCTCGAAACATCGCGTCGGTGGGTGAAGGTAGTACCCGCCGTGGTCCCGCGATGCTAGGTTCGAAGCCGAAACTTGCGGCGACCGAGGGACCCACGAGCGCGATGACCATCACGGAGACCGGCGGCGATCCCCGCACGCCGGAGGAGCCGACCCCAGGGCCGGACGACGACGACCACGACCGCCCCGCGGGAGGCACCGCGACGATCGCGCTCATCGCGTCCGAGGCGGGCGTGTCGATCCCGACCGTGTCCAAGGTCCTCAACGGCCGCACCGACGTCGCCGCGGTGACCCGCGCCCGCGTCGAGGAGGTCATCGACCGGTACCAGTACCGCCGCCGCCGCGGCCGCACCCCGTCCGGTCCGGGCCTCATCGACCTGGTCTTCCACGAGCTCGACTCCGCGTGGGCCGTCCAGATCATCAAGGGCGTCGAGGAGGTCGCCGGCCCCGAGCGCGCCGGCGTCGTCCTCTCCGAGCTCGGCGGCGCCCACCGCCCGCGGCAGGAGTGGCTCGACGACGTCCTGGCCCGCCGCCCGCGCGGCGTGATCCTCGTGCTGTCGGACCTCGACCCCGCGCAGCGCCGTCAGCTCGAGACGCGCTCCATCCCGTTCGTCGTCGTCGACACCGCGGGCGAGCAGCCTCCCGGGGTCCCGACGGTCGGCTCCGCCAACTGGGCCGGCGGCCTCGCCGCCACCCGGCACCTGCTCGGCCTGGGGCACAAGCGGATCGCCGTCATCTCGGGCCCGGTCGACGTGCTCTGCTCACGGGCCCGCATCGACGGCTACCGCTCCGCGCTCGACGAGGCCGGCGTCGCCATCGACCCCGCGCTCATCCGGTACGGCGACTTCTTCGTCGGCGGCGGGTACCAGCACGGCATGGACCTGCTCGACCGGCCCGACCGGCCCACCGCGATCTTCGCCGGGTCCGACTTCCAGGCCTTCGGCGTGATGCGGGCCGCCCGCGAGCTGGGGCTCAGCGTCCCCGAGGACCTCTCGATCGTCGGGTACGACGACCTGCCCGTCACCGAGTGGATCGGGCCCGCGCTCACCACCATCCACCAGCCGCTCCAGGAGATGGCCGCCACCGCGACCCGGATGGTGCTGTCCCTGGCCCGCGGCGAGGTGCCGACCAACCAGCGCATCGACCTCGCGACCGAGCTCGTCGTCCGGGAGAGCACCGCGCCCCCGCGCGCGGTCTGACCAGCGCCCCCGAGCTCGCGGGTACGGCTCGACGATGCGTCGTGCCCGCGTCCACCGCGGTGAGATCGTCCGCCCGCTCCTGCCGCCGGGGTCAGCGGCCCGTGCCGTGGACCGCGTGCGGCTCGATGGCGGCGATCTCGTCGGCCGTCAGCGGCGGGGCGTCGAGGGCGGCGACGTTGTCCTCGAGCTGCGCGACGGAGCTCGCGCCGACGAGGGCCGACGTGATCCGGTCGTCGCGCAGCACCCACGACAGCGCGAGCTGCGCGAGCGACTGCCCGCGACCGGCCGCGATCTCGTTGAGCGCCCGCGCCCGCTCGAGGTAGGTCTCGGAGATGGCGCCTCGCTTGAGGAAGTGGCCGAGGGCTGCGCGGGAGTCCGACGGCACCTCCCCCGAGAGGTACCGGTTGGTGAGCAGCCCCTGCTGCAGCGGCGAGAACACGATCGTCCCGAGGCCCAGCGCGCCGACGACGTCGAGCAGCGTCTCGGTCTCGCCCTCGCCGACCTGCTCGACGTGCCGGTTGAACATCGAGTAGCTCGGCTGGTGGATGAGCAGCGGCGTACCGAGGTCGGCGAGCACCTCCTGGGCGGCCCGGGTCTGCGACGGCGAGTAGTTCGAGATGCCCGCGTAGATCGCCTTCCCGCTGGTCACGGCCGTGTGCAGGGCGCCCATCGTCTCCTCGACCGGCACGGTCGGGTCGGGGCGGTGCGAGTAGAAGATGTCGACGTGGTCGAGGCCCATGCGGGCGAGGGACTGGTCGAGCGACGACAGCAGGTACTTGCGCGACCCGCCGTCGCCGTACGGCCCGGGCCACATGTCGTACCCGGCCTTCGACGAGATGACGAGCTCGTCGCGGTACGGCCGCAGGTCCTTCGCGAGCACCCGGCCGAAGTTCTCCTCGGCCGAGCCGTACGGCGGGCCGTAGTTGTTCGCAAGGTCGATGTGCGTGATGCCGAGGTCGAACGCGCGGCGCAGCACGGCCCGCTGGGTGTCGAACGGGGTGGTGTCCCCGAAGTTGTGCCACAGGCCCAGCGACAGGGCGGGCAGGTCCAGGCCGCTGCGACCGGTGCGGCGGTACGTCATGGTGTCGTAGCGGGTGTCCGCGGCGCGGTGGACGGGCTCGGTCGGCATCGGTGACGTCCTCTCGGTGGGGTGCGCGTCCACGCTAGTCGCCGCCGGACGCTCGTCGGGCACGCGGCTCACGCCGGGCTCCGCGGCGGGGCACCTAGGATCGGCCGCGTGCTGCACGTCGTGTTCTTCGAGCCGCGGATCCCCGGCAACACCGGCAACGCGATCCGGATGGTCTCGGGCACGGGCGCGACGCTGCACCTCGTCGAGCCGCTCGGGTTCGACCTCGAGGAGGCGAAGCTGCGGCGCGCGGGCCTCGACTACCACGACCTCGCGCACGTCGTCGTGCACGCGTCGTTCGACGACCTGCTCGCGGCGCTGCCGTCGTCCCGCGTCCTCGCGTTCACGACGCACGCGCAGCGTTGGCACACGGACTGGACCTACGAGCAGGACGACGTGCTGCTGTTCGGTCCGGAGCCGACGGGCCTGCCCGGCGACGTCCTCGCGCACCCGCGGATCACCGAGCAGGTCCGGATCCCGATGCTGCCGGGACGCCGGTCGATGAACCTGTCGAACGCGGCCGCGGTCGCGACGTACGAGGCGTGGCGCGGGCTGGGGTTCGCCGGCGGGGTGTGACGCCACCCCGACGACGGGTCGGGCGGCCCGGACCGTCGCCGGCCTGCGTCGGGTCGTCAGATGTCGACGATCTGCACGTACCCGCGGGGGTCGGGCACGCCCGGTGCGGGTGACCCCTCGAGCCACCGCTCGGCGAACCGCTGCCGCGCGTGCGCCTTGGCGCTGCGCATCGAGTGCTGCACGTCCCGGAGCAGCCCCTCGGGGTCGCCGCCGCCCTCGCCCGACACGGTGACGGCCGAGTGCACGGGCGGCCACGCAC
>JAEWCA010000355.1 GCA_023390875.1 Actinomycetes bacterium | reverse complement strand
CGGCGTGGCGCACGTCCCACGTCCGGCCGGCGGCGCCCCGGCGGACCTGGGCGACCGCCGCGGCGACGGCCGCACGCAGGTCGACGGACACGGGCGGCCCGACGGCCTCGCCGGACTGCGCACGGGCCAGCACGAGCAGCGCGTCGATCGTGCGGGCGGCCCGGCGGCTCTGGTCGAGCGCGGTCGAGGCCGCAGCGCGCAGCTCGTCCGCGTCGGCGTCGGGGTCCGCGAGCGCGACGTCGAGCGCGGCCTGCTGGTTGGCGAGCGGCGTGCGCAGCTCGTGGGACATCGTCGCGACGAGCCGCCGCTCCGAGCTGACGGTCTGCTGCACGCGCGCGAGCAGCGCGTCGAACGTGTCGGCCAGCTCGCGGAGCTCGTCGCGGGGGCCGCCGAGGGCGATCCGCTCGTCGAGCGAGTCGGCGGAGATGCGCTGCGCGCGGGCCGTGATGGTGTGCACGGGGGCGAGCACGCGGCCGGCGACGAGCCAGCCGATGCCGACCGACGCACCGGTGACGAGCACCAGGCCGAGCCAGGAGTTCCGCAGGAGCTGGTCCATCGTGGAGCCGATGGCGTCCTCGCGGACCTCCGTGACGGTCGGTGGGGGCGGTGCGTCCATCTGGGTGCCGGCGCCGGGCAGCGTGTGCGACTCGACGTGCACGCTGCGGTTCTGCGCCTGCGTCACGAGCCCGTAGACGAGTGCGAGCAGCACGGCGCCGGAGACCGCGACGACGAGCGTGTAGAACAGCGTGAGCCGCCACCGCACGCTCAGCGAGCGCCTCACGGGATCACGACCCGATAGCCGGCGCCCCGCAGCGTCTCGATCACGGCCGGGTCGCCGAGCTTGCGCCGCAGCCCGACCATCGTGACGCGCACCGCGTTCGTGAACGGGTCGGCGTGCTCGTCCCACACACGCTCGAGCAGGTCCTCCGCCGAGACGACCGCGCCGCCGGCCCGCACGAGCTCGACGAGCACCCCGTACTCCTTGAGCGTGAGGTCGACCGGCTGCCCGGCCCGGGTCACGGCACGCCGCGAGACGTCGACGCGCAGGTCGCCGGTCGTCAGCACGGGCGGCTGCGCCGGGGCGGTCCGCCGCGCGAGCGCCTGCACGCGGGCGAGCAGCTCGGCGAAGGCGAACGGCTTGGCGAGGTAGTCGTCGGCGCCGAGCGCGAAGCCGCCGACCTTCTGGTCCAGCCCGCCGGCCGCGGTGAGCATGAGGATCCGGGCGGGCGACCCGGCGTCAACGAGCGCGCGGCACACGTCGTCGCCGTGCACCACGGGCAGGTCGCGGTCGAGCAGCACCACGTCGTACCGGTTGACGCCGGCGAGCTCGAGGGCGGTCCCGCCGTCGCCCGCGACGTCGGCCGCGTACCCCGCCCGGCGCAGCCCGCGCGCGAGCGCGTCGGCCATGACCTCCTCGTCCTCGGCCACGAGCACCCGCACCCAGCACCTCCGTCGCGATCGGACTCGTCTGCGCAGCATCGGACCGGCTGTGTTCAGCCAGCGTAAGCGCGCGGGCCGTGGCGGGTCCCGCAGCCAACGCTCGCCGAACGGGCGCACCGGTGGGCTGGGGCCGTCCGTCCCGACGAACCCGAGGAGCCACCGTGATCACCGTCGACCCACGTCCCAGCCCCACCGCACGTCGCCGCGCCGTCGTCCTGACCCTCGGCGCGGTCGGGGTCGTCCTCGCCGCCGCCGCGTGCACGGGGAACGCCCCGTCGTCGGCCCTGCCGGGCGTCACCGGCGGCACCGACCCGAGCAGCACGCCGTCGGCCACCGCGTCGCTCGACCCCGAGGACGCGATGCTGCAGTGGGCGCGCTGCATGCGCGACCACGGCGTCGACGTGCCCGACCCGGTCGACGGGAAGGTCACCGTCGACGGCAAGGGCCTGACCGAGGAGCAGATGAAGGCCGCCGAGAGCGCCTGCGCGAGGTGGCAGCAGATGGCCGAGCCGCAGGACGACGGGCACGAGCTGTCCGAGGAGGAGAAGCAGGCGTTCCTCGACCAGGCGCAGTGCATGCGGGACCGCGGCTGGAACGTGTCCGACCCCGAGTTCGAGGGCGGGCGCGTGACGCAGCACCACCGGCGCGACCCGAACGGCACCGAGGAGCCCGGCGAGCCGAAGCCCGGCGACCCCCAGTTCGAGAAGGACCTCCAGGAGTGCGCCGACCAGGCGGGCATCGAGCCCCCGAAGAACGAGGGCTGACCGATGACGACGTCCGCGCGTCTCGTCCCCGCGCTCGCCCTGCTGGCCGTCGGTGGCCTGCTCACGGCGTGCGGCTCCCCCGCCCAGCCGGCGTCCGGCGCGTCCGCGTCGCCGTCGGAGTCGGCTTCCCGCCCCACCGCCACCGTGACGCGGTCCGACCTCGTCTCCAGCACGACGATCCCGTGCGAGCTCGGCCACGGGGAGTCCACCCCGGTCGAGGCCCGCGGCTCGGGCACCGTGACGGCGCTGGCCGCCGTGGGCAGCACGGTCGGCCAGGGCGGTGTCCTGTACGCGGTCGACATGCGGCCCGTCGTCCGGCTCACGGGTGCGCTGCCCGCCTGGCGGGACCTCGGTCCGTCGTCGGCCGACGGCGTGGACGTGCAGCAGCTCGAGCAGGCGCTCGTCGACCTCGGGTACACGACCGGGCTCGGCCTCACGGTCGACCAGGACTGGACGTCCGCGACGACCACCGCCGTCAGGCGCTGGCAGAAGGCGCTCGGCGAGACGCAGACCGGCACCGTGACGCTCGGCGACGTCGTGTTCACGCCGCAGGACGTGCGGGTCGCCGAGCACCTCGTCGAGCTGGGCGCCCCGGTCGAGCCGGGCAAGGAGGTGCTCGGCGTGGGCGGGACGCAGATGCTCGTCACGTGCGCGCTGCGGACGAGCCAGGCCGCGCTCGCACCCGTCGGGGTGGCCGCGCACCTCACGCTGCCCGACGGGACGACGACCGACGGCACGGTGTCCGCCGTCGAGCTCGTCACGACCGACGACCAGCAGCAGCTCGACGTGTCGATCACGGCCACGGGCGACGCGGTCGCGGCGCTGCTCGAGGGAGCCCCCGTGCAGGTCGTGCTCGACCAGGTGGTCGCGACCGACGTGCTCGTGGTCCCCGTGACCGCGCTCGTCGCGCTGAGCACCGGCGGGCACGGCGTCGAGAAGGTGCTCGACGACGGCTCCACGCGGTACGTGCAGGTCACGACCGGTGCGTTCGCCGGCACGGACGTCGAGCTGTCCGGGGGCGACGTCGCCGAGGGCGACGAGGTGGTGGTCACGCCATGACGGTCCTCGAGCTGCGCGGCGTCACGAAGACGTACGGCACGGGCCCGGCCGCGCTCACGGTGCTGCACGACCTCGACCTCGGCGTCGAGGCCGGCGACTACATGGCGGTCGTCGGGCCGTCCGGCTCGGGCAAGTCGACGCTGCTCAACGTCATGGGCGCGCTCGACCGACCCTCGACCGGGCGCGTGCGGCTCGCGGGCGACGACGTGACCGCCATGTCGGACGCCGCCCTCTCCCGGGTCCGGGCCGTGCACCTCGGGTTCGTGTTCCAGCAGTTTTTCCTGCTCGACGGGCGCTCGGCGCTCGAGAACGTCGCGGACGGGCTGCTGTACCAGGGCGTCCGCCGGCCCGAACGGCTCCGGCGGGCCCGCGAGGCGCTCGACCGCGTCGGGCTCGGCGCGCGCGCCCGGCACACGCCCGCGGAGCTGTCCGGCGGCGAGTGCCAGCGCGTCGCCGTCGCCCGCGCGCTCGTGCACGCGCCGCGCATCCTGCTCGCCGACGAGCCGACCGGGAACCTCGACCAGGCGTCCGGGGCGGCGGTGCTCGACCTGTTCGACCGCCTGCACGACGAGGGCGCGACGATCGTCGTCGTCACGCACGACGAGCACGTCGCGGGACGGCTGCCCCGGGTCGTGACGATGCGTGACGGCCGCGTCGAGCACGACACGTGCCCGGCGGAGGTGACGTCGTGACCCGCACCGAGGTCGGCCCTCGCGTCGCACGCCCGGCGACCGGCGGCCGGACCGTGGTCCGTCCCATGTCCGCGGGCGACCGGCTGCGGCTCGGCGCACGTGGGCTCACCGTCCGCAAGGGCCGGACGGCGCTGTCGGCGCTCGGCATCGCGATCGGCATCACCGCGCTCGTCGGGGTGCTCGGGCTGTCCGAGTCGTCGCGAGCCGACCTGCAGGCGCAGCTCGACGCGCTCGGCACCAACCTGCTCACCGTCGCGCCGGGTCAGGGGGTCCTGGGCGACGACGCGACGCTGCCCGACGAGTCCGTCGCGATGATCGCGCGGATCCCCACGGTCGAGGCCGCGGCGGCCGTGCGCAAGGTCGGCTCGACCGTCCGGCGCAACGAGCTGGTCCCGACGAGCGACACGAGCGGCATCGGCGTCGTCGCGGCGGACCTGGACCTGCTCGGCACGGTCGCGGCGACGCTGCGGGAGGGGCGCTGGCTCGACGACGCGACCTCGCGGTACCCGGCCGTGGTCCTCGGCTCGACGGCCGCGCGACGCCTCGCGATCGGGCCGCTCGACGGCGGCGTCGACGTGTGGATCGACGACCGGCCGTTCACCGTCGTCGGGATCCTCGACCCGGTCGTCCTGGCGTCCGAGCTCGACTCCGCGGCGATCATCGGGACCCCCGTCGCGGACGCGGTCTCCGACGACGACCTGCCGCCCTCCGGCGCGTACGTGCGGGTCGAGCCCGACGAGGTCGTGGCGACGCGCGCGCTGCTCGCGCGGACGGCCGACC
>JAEWCA010000304.1 GCA_023390875.1 Actinomycetes bacterium | reverse complement strand
GGCGGAGGGTGAGCGGGCGGACGGTCTGCGACGGGGTGCCCAGCGCGAGCGCGCGCTCCTGCCGTGACCGGGCCCGGCCCGCGACGACGAGCACCCCCGCGACGATGACGAGCTGCACGACCGACAGCACCGCGGCCGCCCGCAGGTCGAGGAACTGCGTCGTCTGGATCCAGATCTCGGTCTCGACCGTGCCGAACTGGAGGCCGCCGAGCACGAGGACCGTGCCGAACGCGGTCGCGCAGAACAGGAACGTCAGCGACGCGGCCGACGCGATCGCGGGCGCCAGCGCGGGCAGCGTGACGGTGCGGAACGCCCGCGCCGGCGACGCGCCGAGCGCCCGGGCCGCCTGCTCCGCGCGTGGGTCGAGCCGCTCCCACAGCCCCCCGACGGCCCGGACGACGACCGCGTAGTTGAAGAACACGAGCGCCGACACGATCGCGGCGAACGTGCCGTCGAGGTGCAGGAACCCGAGCGGGCCGCCGTCGACGAGCAGCGACCGGAACGCGACACCGACCACGACCGTCGGCAGCACGAACGGCACCGTGACGAGCGCGCGCACCACCGACCGGCCACGGAAGCGCCGCCGGTACAGCACGTACGCGCCGGGGACGCCGAGCAGCACCGACACGACCGTCGCGATCGACGCCTGCGCGAGCGTGAGCCCGACGATCCGCCACGTCCTCGGCCGGGAGAACACCTCGGCGAACCCCGACAGGTCGAGGCTCCCGTCCGTCACGAACCCCTTGCCGACCATCACGACGACCGGCCACGCGAAGAACACGCCGAGGAACACCAGCGGGACCGCGACCGCGGCGCACCAGAGCAGGACCGTGCCGGCGCCCGGCCGGACGCGCCGCGGACGCACGACCCGACCCGGCCCGCCGGTCACCGGCAGGTCGGGTCGGGTCGTCGTCGCCGTGCTCATCCGGCGCTCGTCAGCCGATCACGATCTGCGACCAGTCGGCGAGCCACGCCTCGCGGTTCTTCGTGATGTCGGCGGGCGCGACGGTGAACGGCTCCGTGGCCAGCGGGGCCCACTGCGCCCACTCGTCGGGCAGGGTCGCGGTGCTGCTGATCGGGTACATGTACATCGACCCGGGGATGTCGTCCTGCACCTCGTCGGACAGCAGGAAGTCGAGCAGCTTCTGCGCCCCGGTCGGGTTCGCGGCGCCCTTGAGCACGCCGGCGTACTCGACCTGACGAAAGCACGTGTCGAGCAGGGCACCCGTGGTGGGCTCGGTGCCGCCGTCCGGGACGGTGTACGGCGGGGACGACGCATAGGACAGGACGATCGGGCGCGGGCCGTTGCCGCCGCCGGCCGTGAAGTCCGTCATGTACGCCTCGGTCCAGCCGTCCGCGACCTTCAGGCCGTTGGCCTTGAGCTTCGTCCAGTAGTCCTGCCAGCCGTCCTCGCCGAACGCGCCGACGGTCGCCAGCAGGAACGCCAGGCCCGGGGACGACGTCACGGCGTTCGGGACGACGAGCAGGTCCTTGTACTCGGGCTTCGTGAGGTCGTCGAGCGACGTCGGCTCCGCGAGACCGTGCTGCTGGAACCACGTGTGGTCCGTGTTGATGCACACGTCGCCCATGTCCACCGCGGTGAGCGCGTCCCTGTCCCCCACCTGGTACTGCGCGCCGTCCTTCGCCGCGGGGGCGCTCGACGTGTACGGCACGACGACGCCCTCGTCGATCGCGCGCGACGCGAACGAGTTGTCGATGCCGTACGCGAGGTCGCCGAGCGGGGCGTCCTTGGTCAGGACGAGCTGGTTGACGAGCGTGCCCGCGTCGCCCGGCTGCACGACCTTCACCGTGAGGCCCGTCTGCTTCGTGAAGTCGTCGAGGATCCCGTCCGACAGGCCGAACGAGTCGTGCGTGACGAGCGTGACGGTGCCCGAGCCGCCCGACGCGCTCGACGTGGCGCCGCCGTCGGAGCCCGAGGCGCCGATCGCCGAGCAGCCCGACAGGGCCAGGACGGCGGCCGCCGCGGCCGTCGTGAGGGTGCGGGCGCCGTGCGAGGTGCGCGGGCGGCGGGGGCCGCGGCCCGGGTGCGAGGCCGTGCTCGCCATGTGTGGTGCTCCTCCTTGGTCATGAAGGAGGGGGTCGCCGCACCCGTCGTCGGCCCTGGCTCCCGCAGTCCCGAGAGGGCGCCGACGACGACCGCGGAGACTGAGAAGCCCGACTCCCTACGCCGGTACCAACCGGATCAGGTTCGAGGGTCTGCGGTGGTCCGCACTCTCAGCGTCCCGGGGGCCCGGCGTGTGCCGGTCCTCCTGACGCTCCCCTGTCGTTCGTCCGCGATCCTACGCCCGCGGCGGCGGGCGGCCGGACGGGCGTCCAGGCCGGTCGGGCGGCGACGGGTCCGGTGGCCCGTTACGGTGGACGGCAGGCCCGTCACCAGGCCTCTCACCTGGAGGTTCGTCATGGAGGAGCAGTCCGAGCACTCGATGGTCGCGAAGATCGCCGGTGCCGCCGTCACGATCCTCGCGGCGATGGTCGCGCGGCAGGTCGTCAACCAGGCGTGGAAGGCGCTCGTCGGGCGCCCCGCGCCGCAGCCCGACAACGCGGCCGACGAGTCGCCGACCGGTGAGC
>JAEWCA010000248.1 GCA_023390875.1 Actinomycetes bacterium | reverse complement strand
TGTCACCGGCCCGCGACGAGCAGCTCCGCGAACGTCGGGACGCGCGGGCGGTACCGCAGCACCATCCCGGCCTCCTCCGGCGTCCGGTCACGCTTGCGGTGGTTGCACCGCCCGCACGCCGTCACGGTGTTGAGCCACGAGTCGGCACCACCCCGGCTCCGCGGCTGCACGTGGTCGACCGTGTCGCCGGGCCGCCCGCAGTACGCGCACCGCCTGCCGTCCCTCGCGAGCATCCCGGCCTTCGTCCACGTCGGGACGCCGCCCCTGGCTCTCCATCTCATGTGCACGTACCGGACGAGCCGCAGCACCGCGGGCAGCGGGTACGGACCGAACGTCTTCCCGTCGACCGCCTGCTCGACCACGGCCACCTGCCGGTGCAGCATCCGGACCGCGTGCGCGAGGCTCACCCGGTGCAGCGGCTCGTAGCCGGCGTTGAGGACCAGCACCCCGGACATCGGGATCACCTCCTGTTCTTCTCGTGCTTCGGGGACCTACTCGACGACGTCGACCACGCGTGCGAAGTCGGCGTGCTGGTCGCACCACAGGTGGTCGCCGACCACCGCGACCGGGTCGCGGACGTACGTGGTCTCGCACGCCAGCAGCACCCGGCGCAGCGGGTTGGCCGCCTGCCGTCGGGACAGGCGCCGTTCGGCGCGGCGACGCTCGTCGGCGGGGAGGTCGCGGTGCCGGGGGGTGAGGGAGTCGTTGACGATGCGGACCACGGGGGTCTCCTCTCCGGTCGGGTAGGTGTCTGGTGGTGGGGGCCGGCCGCGCTCGCGGGCGGTGCTCGAGTGCCGTGCGGTCGGCGTCTGTGGGGTCGCGGGCAGAGGGGTCGAACCTCTCCGTGCGGGCTCATGAGACCCGCTGGGCACCTGCACCCGCGGTGGCGGGGACGACGAATGGGCCGTCCCCTCGTGTCCGGGGAACGGCCCTCGACAGCCTGGCGGTGCAGGTCAGTGCGTGGGGGCTCTCCGGCGCGACGTGCGCATGACGTGGAGGCGGGGCTCGGCGAACAGGTAGCCGTGCAGGGTGTGTTCGATGCGGTCGGTGGACCGGCAGATGCTCGTGCAGCGGGTCAACGCGGTCCTCCTTCTCTGGGCGCGGCTGTCGCGTGGCAGGGGTGAACACTGCCCGACGGGCGCGGGATCCGGAACGGATTTACAGCGACGGGACGACGGCCGGTGCCGCGGCGCTGCTTCTCCGGCACGGATCTCCGGCGACGGGCGACGCCCGGTGCTGCTGCGCGGCAGGCCGGTGGGTCGGCCGAGGACCTTCGTCCACCGCGAGCCGACCACAGCCCCTACGCGCCCGTCACCATCCACGCGTTGCCGCGTGCCCTCCACCCCGTCGTGACCGCGCGCGAGAGCATGAAGACGCCCGCGAACGCCGCCCACAACCACGCCAGACCCACCGCACCGCCGGGAGCCCACGCCCGCACCGCGAGCGCGAACGGCACGTACACCGCCAGCGTCACCACGCCCGCCCACGCGAGGAAGCGACCGTCACCCGCACCGATGAGCACCCCGTCGAGCACGAACACCCAGCCCGCCATCGGCATCGTCACCGCCGCGACGACCAGCGCAGCGACGGCGGCGTGCCGCACGGCGGGATCGGTCGTGAACAGCCGGACGTACACGAAGGAGGCACCGCCGACGACGATGCCGAGCACCGCCCCGGCACCGACGCCCCACTGCAGGGTGCGCCGCAGCACCGCCCGCGTCCGCACGACGTCCGCGGCGCCGAGCGCGTGCCCGACGAGCGCCTGCGCGGCGATCGCGAGGGCGTCGAGCGCGAACGCGGCGAGCCCCCAGACGGCGTTGACCACCTGGTGGCCGGCCAGCGCGACCGCCCCGAGCCCGGTCGCGACCCAGACCGTGAGGAGGATCGCGGCCCGCAGCGACAGCGTCCGCACGAACAGCGGCGCACCCGCGCGCGCGTTCGCCCACAGGCCGGCCGCGTGCGGCGAGATCCGTGCGCCCGCCTCGCGCGCACCACGCACCACGACCGCGGCGAGCACGGCACCCATCGCGAGCTGCGTGAGCGCCGTACCCAGCCCGGAACCGGCGATGCCCAGATGAGCGCCGTAGACGAGCACCACGTTGAGCACCGCGTTGACCACCGCGCCCGCCGTGGCGACGCCGAGCGGGGTGCGCGTGTCCTGCAGTCCGCGCAATGCACCGGTCGACGCGAGGACCAGCAGCATCCCGGGCAGGCCGGGCGCCGACCAGCGCAGGTACGTGACTGCCTGGTGGGCGACCTCGCCGTCCGCGCCGAGCGCGGACACCAGCCACGGAGCGGCGACCCAGGTGGCGGCGCCGAGCACCACGCCGATGCCGAGCGCGAGCCACATGCCGTCCATGCCGACCTGCATCGCGCCGGCCCGGTCGCCCGCGCCGAGACGGCGGGACACGGCCGCGGTCGTCGCGTAGGCGAGGAACACGCACAGGCCGACGACCGTGACGAGCAACGTCGACGCGAGCGCCAGACCGGCCAGCGGCGCGGTGCCGAGGTGCCCGACGACGGCCGAGTCGACGAGCACGAACAGCGGCTCGGCGACGAGCGCGCCGAGCGCCGGGACGGCGAGCGCCAGGATCTGACGGTCGACGCTGGACCGCGGATGTCCGACAGATGAAATCTCGGCCAACCTTTCTCGCATCCACAGCCGGTGCACAGCGTTTGCGCCCGTGGACCGCACCCGAGCGCCCCAGATCCGCGCTCTTTCCACACCACTGTCCACGGTCTGTGGACAGTTTCGGACATCGTCCACAGCCACACGCACAGGTTTCCCCAGGCGGTCCACAGATCCTGGACAGGCTCCCACAGCCTCTCGGGCGGCGGTTTGGCACGGCCTTCCGGGACCTCTACCGTCGCGGGTGCGAGGCGTGCGGATGCCCTCGCCAGAGCGTGGATCGACCCAATGTCGGACCCTCGTTAGAACATGTGTTCGACAACCGGCGATGGGGAGTGCAGTGACGATCGAGGACCTCGAGTACGGCATGCCGGCCGACCCGGGCCGCGGCAACGCCGGCTTCGACCGGACCCCGCCGCAGGACCTCGACGCCGAGCGCAGCGTGCTCGGCGGCATGATGATCTCGAAGGACGCCATCGCCGACGTCATCGAGCAGCTCCGCGGCACCGACTTCTACCGGCCCGCGCACGAGGTCATCTACGACTCGATCCTCGACCTGTACGGCCGAGGTGAGCCGGCCGACGCCATCACCGTCGCCGACGAGCTCACCAAGCGCGGCGAGATCGGCCGCATCGGCGGCGCGCCCTACCTGCACACCCTCATCTCCTCCGTCCCCACCGCCGCCAACGCCGGCTACTACGCGCGGATCGTGCGCGAGCGGGCCGTGCTGCGCAAGCTCGTCGAGGCCGGCACCCGCATCGTCCAGCTCGGCTACGGCACCGACGGCGGCGACGTCGACGAGATCGTCAACAACGCCCAGGCCGAGGTCTACGCCGTCACCGAGCGCCGCACGTCCGAGGACTACCTGATCCTCGGCGACATCATCGGCGGCGCGGTCGACGAGATCGAGGCGGCCGGCCACCGCCAGGAGGGCATGACGGGCGTCCCGACGGGGTTCGCGGACCTCGACCGGCTGACCAACGGCCTGCACCCGGGGCAGATGATCGTGCTCGCCGCCCGTCCCGCCATCGGCAAGGCCCTTGCGCTCGACACCCCGCTCGCCACGCCGACCGGCTGGACGACGATGGGCGAGGTGCAGGTCGGCGACCTCCTGATGGCCGCCGACGGCACGGCCACCCGGGTCGTCGCCGCGACCCCCGTCATGACCGGACGGCCCTGCTACCGCGTGACGTTCGACGACGGGACGACGATCGTCGCCGACGCCGAGCACCAGTGGGAGACGCGCACGCGTGCCGACCGCCGCCGCCCCGACCGCGGGACGCCGACGGTGCGGACCACCGAGCAGATCCACGAGACCGTGCGCTGCGCGACGGCCGACCGGCGCGCGAACCACTCCGTCGACAACGCGGCTGCCCTCCGACTGCCCGACGCGGACCTGCTCGTCGACCCGTACGTGCTGGGCGTGTGGCTCGGCGACGGCCACGCCGCCTCCGCGCGGTTCACGAGCGCCGACCCCGAGATCGCGATGCGGATCGAAGGCCGGGGACTCGACGTTCCTGTCGCCCTGCTGGACGACCGGCTGCGGGCCGTCGGGGTTCTCGGCGACAAGCACATCCCGGCCGAGTACCTCCGTGCGAGCGAGGCGCAGCGGCGTGAGCTGCTCGCCGGTCTGCTCGACACCGAGGGCACCGTGAACCCGACCGGCTCGGTGCAGATCGGGCTGACGAGCGAGCGCCTCGCGACCGACGTCCGCGAGCTCGTGCACTCGCTCGGGTACCGCACCGGCTGGTCGACGAAGACGGTGCGAGGACGCTCCGCCGCGTCGTCGACGTGCTTCACCATCACGTTCACGACGGACGACGACGTCTTCGCGCTCGAGCGCAAGCGGCTCGTCCACAAGGACCGTCGTCAGCAGTCGACCCCGCGGCTCACCGAGCGGTTCATCGTCTCGGTCGAGCCGATCGAGAGCGTGCCCGTGCGCTGCGTCGAGATCGCGCACTTCTCGCACCTGTACCTCGCTAGCCGGTCGATGATCCCGACGCACAACTCGACGTTGGGCATCGACATCGCCCGGTCCGCGGCGATCAAGCACAACCTGACGTCCGTCGTCTTCTCGCTCGAGATGAGCCGCAACGAGATCACGATGCGTCTTCTCTCCGCCGAGGCGCGGGTGCACCTGCAGAAGCTGCGCACCGGTCAGATGGGCGAGGACGACTGGGCCAAGATCGCCGCGACCATGGGCAAGATCTCCGAGGCGCCGCTGTTCATCGACGACTCGCCCAACATGTCGCTCATGGAGATCCGCGCCAAGTGCCGGCGGCTCAAGCAGAAGCACGACCTGAAGCTCGTCATCATCGACTACCTGCAGCTCATGTCGTCGGGAAAGCGCGTCGAGTCGCGCCAGCAGGAGGTCTCGGAGTTCTCGCGTGCGCTCAAGCTGCTCGCGAAGGAGCTGCAGGTCCCCGTCATTGCTCTGTCGCAGCTGAACCGTGGTGCGGAGCAGCGCACGGACAAGCGGCCGCAGATGAGCGACCTTCGTGAGTCGGGCTGCCTGACCGAGGACACCCGCATCCTCCGTGCCGACACCGGCGCCGAGACCACGCTCGGTGAGCTGTACGCGCTGGGCGCGAAGGACGTGCCGGTGTGGGCGCTCGACGACCGGCTGCAGTACGTCCGCCGAGACCTGACGCACGTGTTCCCGACGGGGACCAAGCCGGTGTACCGGCTCCGGCTGGCCTCCGGGAAGGAGGTCACCGCGACCGCGAACCACCCGTTCCTGACCTACGAGGGGTGGACGCCGCTCGGTGAGCTGGAGGTCGGTTCGCGCCTCGCTGTGCCCCGACACGTTCCCGGTCCGGAGCGACGGGCCGCGTGGGACGACCGCAAGGTCATCATGCTCGCCCACCTGCTCGGGGACGGCTCGTTCGTGCGGCGGCAACCGGTCCGGTACGCATCGATCGACGAGGCCAACCTGTCGATCGTCAGCGAGGCGGCAGGCGCGTTCGGGATCACGCCGATCCGCGACGACTACGCCGCTGCCCGGGTGACGACGCTGCGCCTCCCCGCGCCTTACCGGCTGACCCATGGGAAGCGGAACCCGATCGCCGAGTGGCTCGACGACTTCGGGCTGTTCGGAGCCCGCAGTCACGAGAAGTTCGTGCCCGAGTCCGTGTTCCACCTGCCCAAGGAGCAGATCGCGCTGTTCCTCCGGCACATCTGGGCCACCGACGGCTCGGTCACGGTCCACGCCAACGGCCGCGGTGGTCGCATCTACTACGCGTCGACCTCGCGACGCCTGGTCGACGACCTGTCGCGGCTGCTGCTGCGGTTCGGCATCTCGACCCGCGTCCGGACCGCGACGAAGAAGGCCGCCTACCGCGCCGGGTACACGCTCGACATCTCCGGGGTCGACGACCAGCGTCGCTTCCTCCAGGAGATCGGCGTCCACGGCGCGCGCGGCATCCAGGCGGAGCGCCTGTTGCAGATCGTCCTGGCGACGCGCGGCAACACGAACGTCGACACCGTCCCGCGCGCGATCTGGGACGACGTCCGCGCCCTCCTGACCGAGCGTGGCATGACGCACCGCGAGTTCGCCGAGGCGATCGGCACCCAGTTCTGCGGGTCCGCGCTGTGGAAGCACTCGCCGTCGCGGCAGCGGTTGGGTCGGATCGCGGAGGTCCTCGAGAGTGAGGAGCTCGAGATCATGGCGGTCAACGACGTGCTGTGGGACCAGGTCGTCGCCATCGAGCCGCTGGGGGAGCAGCCCGTCTACGACGCGACCGTGCTCGGCACCCACAACTTCGTCGCGAACGGCATCGCCGTCCACAACAGCATCGAGCAGGACGCCGACATCGTCATCCTGCTGCACCGCGAGGACGCCTACGAGAAGGAGTCGCCGCGTGCTGGAGAGGCCGACGTGATCGTGGCCAAGCACCGAAACGGCCCGACCGACACGCTCGTGGTGGCCTTCCAAGGGCACTACTCACGGTTCGTGGACATGCAGGCGTAGCGCCAGTGCTGCGGGGCATCGAGATGCGGCCTACCTTGAAGATCCGCACTCGAGCCACAGACCGATCGCGGTGTCAACGACGGCTGAAAATGAACCCCCTGGCGACGGTCGAAAGTGAACCCCTCTCGTGGTGTGGTCAGTCGGTGGCGGCCGCGGGTGGGCGGCCGAGGTCGCGGTTCTTGAGCCGGTAGGAGTCG
>JAEWCA010000183.1 GCA_023390875.1 Actinomycetes bacterium | reverse complement strand
GCGGTCAGACGATCGCCGAGCGCCGCGCCGCGGCGAAGGCTGCCGCGCAGGACGCGTCCGCCGCACCGCCGACAGGCGGGGCCGGCGCCGACGACGGCGCGCAGGAGTCCTCGACCGAGTCCGGTCGCACCGAGGGGAGCGAGCACTGATGGCCGCGGGATTCGCCCAGTGGGGCAACGACCTGTACGCCGGTCGTCGGTCGTACGACATCGTCGGTCGCCGGCGCATCTGGTTCACCATCTCGACGATCCTCGTGATCCTGTCGGCGATCCTGCTGATCAAGCCGGGGCTCAACCCCGGCATCGAGTTCCGCGGCGGCTCGCAGTTCGTCGTCTCGGGGGTGCCGAACGCCGACGAGCAGCTCGCGATCGACACCGTGAAGTCGATCGCCCCCGAGGAGTCGCCGGAGGTCACGAAGCTCGGCACGGACAGCCTGCGCATCCAGACGTCCGAGCTCGCGAACGAGCAGGTCGAGGAGGTCGCCTCGGCGCTCCAGGCCGCGTACGGCGTGAGCGAGGACGAGGTCGCGAGCTCCTACATCGGCCCGTCGTGGGGTGCCGACATCTCGAAGAAGGCGATCACGGGCATCCTCGTGTTCCTCGTGTTCGTCACCGTCGTGATGACGATCTACTTCCGGAACTGGCGGATGGCCCTCGCAGCGCTCATCGCGCTGTTCCACGACCTCATCATCACGGTCGGCGTGTACGCCGCGGTCGGCTGGGAGGTGACGCCGGCGACGGTGATCGGCTTCCTGACGATCCTGGGGTACTCGATCTACGACACGGTCGTCGTGTTCGACAAGGTGCGCGAGAACACGGCCGACACGCTGGACCAGAGCCGGTACACGTACGCCGAGAAGGCCAACCTCGCCGTCAACCAGACGCTCGTGCGGTCGATCAACACGTCGGTCGTGGCGCTGCTCCCGGTCGGCGCGATCCTGTTCGTCGGGGCGTTCATCCTCGGCGCGGGCACGCTCCGCGACATCGCGCTGGCGCTGTTCGTCGGCATGCTGATCGGCACGTTCTCGTCGATCTTCCTCGCGACGCCGTTCGAGGTGACGCTGCGTGAGCGCGAGCCCGCGATCCGTGACCACACCCGCAAGGTGCTCGCGGCGCGCAAGGCCCGTGCGGAGGCGGGCGGCGAGGCGGACGAGCCGATCCTGGCGTCCGCGGTGCACGGCGCGACCCAGCTGCGGCCCGGCGCCCACCAGGGTGTCCAGGCGCAGCCGAAGCGGCGCCGATGACCGACCAGTCGCAGATCGCGCGGCCGGCGGGGGAGCCTTCGGGCGCCTCGGCCGGCCGCGCGGCCGGGGGCACCCGGATCGACGAGCTGGTCCGGCTGGTACCGGACTACCCCGAGCCCGGGGTCCTGTTCCGGGACATCACGCCGCTGCTCGCCGACGCCGAGGCGTTCGCCGCTGTCATCGCGCAGCTCGCGGCGTCCGTCGAGGGCCCGGTCGACCTGGTCGCCGGGATGGAGGCCCGCGGGTTCCTGCTCGCCGCGCCGCTCGCCGTCGCCCTCGGCGCGGGCGTCATCCCCGTGCGCAAGGCCGGCAAGCTCCCCGGCCCGACGGTGGTCGAGCACTACCGGCTCGAGTACGGCGAGGCCTCCGTCGAGGTGCACCCGTTCACGGTGCCCGAGGGGTCGCGCGTGCTCGTCGTCGACGACGTGCTCGCGACCGGCGGCACCGCCGCGGCGACCGTCCGGCTCATCGAGGGCTGCGGCGCGCACGTCGTGGGCCTGTCGTTCCTGGTGGAGCTCGACGGCCTCGCGGGTCGCCGGCAGCTCGGCGATCACCCGATCGACGTGCTGGTCCACGTCCCCTGACGACGCTCCGGTCCGGGTGCGCGTCCCCGCGGTCGTAGACTGACGCGCATCCGGTCCCCCCGCCGGTCCCGGCCACCGCCTCGAGCGGGTCCGCACGGCGGGGAGGGGCCGTCAGGGCGGGGAGGGGACACGTTTGAGCGAGGACGTACGCACGCCTGAGACCGGCGTCCCGGCTGCACCGGACCAGGGCGCCGCCGCGGGGCGTGTCCGTGCGCGCCTCGCCAGGTTCGGTCAGCGTGCGTCCGTGGCGTCGCCCGCGCTCGAGCCCGTGCTCCAGGCCGCTCGCACCAACCACCCGAAGGCCGACCTCGCGGTCGTCGAGCAGGCCTACGTGGTCGCCGAGCGGGCGCACCGCGGACAGCTGCGCAAGAGCGGCGACCCGTACATCACGCACCCGGTCGCGGTCGCGACGATCCTCGCCGAGCTCGGCATGACGCCGTCGACGCTCGCCGCGGCGCTGCTGCACGACACCGTCGAGGACACCGACTACTCGCTCGACCAGCTGCGTCGCGAGTTCGGTCCCGAGGTCGCGATGCTCGTCGACGGCGTGACGAAGCTCGACAAGGTCCAGTACGGCGACGCCGCGCAGGCCGAGACGGTCCGCAAGATGGTCGTCGCGATGTCGCGCGACATCCGGGTCCTGGTCATCAAGCTCGCCGACCGGCTGCACAACGCCCGCACGTGGAAGTTCGTGGCGAGCTCGTCGGCCGAGAAGAAGGCGCGCGAGACGCTCGAGATCTACGCGCCGCTCGCGCACCGCCTCGGCATGTACACGATCAAGTGGTAGCTCGAGGACCTGTCGTTCGCGACGCTGTACCCGAAGCTCTACGACGAGATCGTGCACCTCGTGGCCGAGCGGGCCCCCGCCCGCGAGGAGTACCTCGCGGTGGTCCGCGAGCAGGTCGGCGCCGACCTGCGGACCGCGAAGATCAAGGCGACCGTCACGGGCCGGCCGAAGCACTACTACTCGATCTACCAGAAGATGATCGTCCGCGGCCGCGACTTCGCCGACATCTACGACCTCGTGGGTGTCCGGGTGCTGGTCGACACGGTCCGTGACTGCTACGCGGCGCTCGGGGCGCTGCACGCGCGGTGGAACCCGGTGCCGGGCCGGTTCAAGGACTACATCGCGATGCCCAAGTTCAACCTCTACCAGTCGTTGCACACGACCGTGATCGGCCCCGGGGGCAAGCCGGTCGAGATCCAGATCCGCACGCACGACATGCACCGTCGGGCGGAGTACGGCGTCGCGGCGCACTGGAAGTACAAGGAGACCGCGAAGAACGCCGCGGCGGGCCAGGACACCGCCGGCAACGACATGATGTGGCTGCGCCAGCTCGTCGACTGGCAGAAGGAGACGGCCGACCCGACCGAGTTCCTCGACTCGCTGCGGTTCGAGATCGCGGGCTCCGAGGTCTACGTGTTCACGCCGAAGGGCGACGTGATCGGGCTGCCGTCCGGGTCCACGCCCGTCGACTTCGCTTACGCGGTCCACACCGAGGTCGGGCACCGCACGATGGGCGCACGCGTCAACGGGCGCCTGGTGCCGCTCGACTCGACGCTCGAGAACGGCGACGTCGTCGACGTGTTCACGTCGAAGTCCGAGACCGCGGGACCGTCGCGCGACTGGCTCGGCTTCGTCAAGAGCCCGCGCGCGCGCAACAAGATCCGCCAGTGGTTCTCCAAGGAGCGTCGCGAGGAGGCCATCGAGCACGGCAAGGACGCCATCGCGAAGGCGATGCGCAAGCAGAACCTGCCGATCCAGCGCCTGCTGTCGCACGAGTCGCTCGTCGCGCTGGCCAACGAGATGCGGTACGCCGACGTGTCCGCGCTGTACGCCGCGATCGGCGAGGGCCAGATCTCGGCGGCGACCGTCGTGCAGCGGCTCGTGCACTCGCTCGGTGGGGAACCCGCCGCGGAGGAGGACCTCGCCGAGGCGGCGCGGCCCGGTCAGGTCAGCCGGCGGGTCCGCACCGGCGACCCCGGGGTCGTGGTCAAGGGCGTCGACGACATCTGGGTCAAGCTCGCCAAGTGCTGCACGCCCGTGCCGGGCGACGACATCGTCGGCTTCGTCACGCGTGGCGCCGGCGTCAGCGTGCACCGCAGCGACTGCATCAACGTCGAGGCCCTCCGCGCGCAGCCCGAGCGTCTGGTCGACGTCGAGTGGAGCCACACGAGCTCGTCGCTGTTCCTCGTGCAGATCCAGGTCGAGGCGCTCGACCGCAGCCGCCTGCTGTCCGACGTGACACGGGTCCTGTCGGACCACCACGTCAACATCCTGTCCGCGTCCGTGTCCACGTCACGGGACCGCGTGGCCCTGTCCCGGTTCGTCTTCGAGATGGCCGAGCCGTCGCACCTCGCGTCCGTGCTCGCGGCCGTCCGCAAGGTCGAGGGCGTGTTCGACGTCTACCGGATCACGGGCGCGAAGGCCTCGGAGGAGCCCGTCATCCGCGCCTGACGACCCTCAGAGCGCCCGCAGGGTGGCGCGCGCGGCCCGCACCCCACGCTGGCCGGGCATCGCGTCCAGGTCGTGCAGCGCTCGGCGGGGGTCGAAGCCGACACAGCACAGGTCGGCCAGGACGGGGAGCGCCTGCGCCGGCCCGACCCAGCGGGCGACGTCCGTCCCGGTCCGCTGGACGGTCGTGACCCGGAGCGGCCCGATGCGGACGACGTCCTCGGCCGCGAGCGTCGCCTCCGCGGACGTGCGCCGGGGATCGGGGTCCGCCCGGTGCGCCCGCGCTGCGACGAGCACGTCGACCCGGGACGGGGGTCGGCCCCCCGTGTGCACCCACGCGGCGCTGCAGCGCCCGACGACGCCTCGGCGGGGGACCAGGTCGGCGAGCGCCGCGGCGCGCAGCGACGGCGTGTCGTCGAGGTCTGCTGCCACGCCCACGTCGCCCCACAGCGGCCGTACCACCTGGTCACGCACCAGCGCGTGCCAGGTCGCGGCACCGACGTCGGCGCGACGGACGAGCGACGGGAGGACCGTCGAGGGTGGGGCGTAGACGGCGAGGCGGGTGCTCATGCTCGCAGGATGGCGCGCCGGGCCTGCCGCCCGAGCGCGGCCTGTGGACAACGCACGGGCCCCGCCGTCGCGTGCGCGACGACGGGGCCCGTGGGAGCCGTGCTGCGAGCTCAGCCGCGCGCTTCCTCAGCGGCCCGCTGGACCTGCTCGAGCCAGCTG
>JAEWCA010000505.1 GCA_023390875.1 Actinomycetes bacterium | reverse complement strand
CGACCACCGCGAGCGCGGCGCCGGCCATGGCCCCGCTCGCCATCGCCGGCCCGGGCCGCTCGCTGCGCGTCACGGCCGCGTACGCCGACCTCCAGCTCGTCCGGAACACCGTCGTCGAGGCGGCGGGCTCGTCGGTCCCGGGCAGCGACACCGTCCGGACCATCTGCACGGCCGAGCTCGACGCCGCGAGATCGGCGCTCGAGAAGTGCGACGAGAAGGGTCCGAAGCGCAGGCGCCGCGACGCGCACCTCGAGTTCGCCTGGACGGCGATCCACCGCGCACGCGCGCTGCTCCCGCTCATCGTCGACGACGACGCGCTCGACACCCAGTACCTGTACGCGGTCGAGCGCGTCGGACGGATGCAGCCGCGCAACGCGCGCCTGCTGGCCGCGCTCGGCACCGCGTCAGGCCGCAAGGACCAGACCGCGCAGGAGCAGCGGCTCCACCGGCAGCGGCTCAGCTTCGCGCTGTCGGCCGCGTACGCGTCCGCCGACCGCGAGCACCAGCAGCTCCGGCTCCTGCGTGACCGGCTCGTCCGCGTCGCGCTGTTCACGTGGCTCGCGCTCGCGATCGTCGTGGTGGCGGGCACGCTCGTCCCGACGCTGTTCCCGCTGTGCTCGGGCGGGGACGGGGTGCAGGTGTGCCCGACCGGCCACGACGCGCCGAGCGCGGGCGACACGGCGACCGTCGTGTTCCTCGGCATGATCGGCGCCGGGCTGACCGCGGTGCTCGCCGTCAGCCGCGCCCGGCCGACCGCGTCGCCGTACCGTCTGATGCCGGCGCTGAGCGCGCTGCGCATCCCGCTCGGCGGCATTGTCGCGGTGCTCGGCATCGTCGTCATGCAGAGCGAGGTCATCCCCGGCTTCCAGGGTGTGCTCGACGTCCAGCAGATCGCCGTGTACGCGATCGTCTTCGGCTTCGCCCAGGAGGCCGTCACGCGGCTGCTGGAGAACCGGGTGCGCGCGCTGCAGGACTACGCGGCGCAAGGGGTGAGCGGCAAGCAGGCTGGTTCGGCGGCGACGGCCGTCGGCGTCGTGCGCGGGCAGGACGACACCTAGATCCGTCCGCGCACGGGCGTCCGGTCGACCGGGTCGCCGTCCTCGGGCATCGCCATCTCGGCGCGCACGCCGAGCAGCCGCACCTCGCGGTCCTCGAGCGCCTCGGCGAGGGCGCCGACCGCCGCGACGACGCTCGCGCCGTCACGGGTGGGCTCGGGCAGCTTGCGGCTCGTGGTCTTCGTCACGAACGGCGCGTAGCGCACCTTGAGCGCGACACGCACCACCGCACGGCCGTCCTGCGCGGCGTCCTCGGCCACCGCGCGTGCGAGCGCGTCGACCGCGTCGCGCACCTGGTCGGGCGTCGTGAGGTTCTGCTGGAACGTCGTCTCGCGGCTGTGCCCGCGCGGCACCCACGGGCTGTCGTCCACGGTCGTCGGGCCGAGGCCCTGCCCGAGCTGGTGGTACCAGAGGCCCATCTTCGGTCCGAACTCGCCGACCAGCGCGTCCGTCGGGGCGGCGGCGAGCTCGTCCACGGTGGTCACGCCGAGCGCGGCCAGCCGCTTGGACACCTTCGTCCCCACGCCCCACAGCTCGATCGTCGGCCGGTGGCCCATGACCGCGGACCAGTTCTCGACCGTGAGCCGGAAGATCCCGCCGGGCTTGCCGAACTCGGTCGCGATCTTGGCGCGGACCTTGTTGTCGCCGATGCCGACCGAGCAGTGCAGCCGGGTCGCGTCCAGCACCGCCTCCTGCGCACGGCGGGCGACCCCCTCCGGGTCGTCGGTCGCGACGCCGAGGAACGCCTCGTCCCAGCCGAGCACCTCGACGACGACGCCCAGCGACCGCAGCGCGTCCATGACCCGCTCCGACACGGCGTCGTACTCCGCGGCGTCGACGGGAAGGAACACGCCGTCGGGCAGCTTCCGCGCGGCGATCCTCAGCGGCATCCCGGAGTGCACGCCGAACGCGCGCGCCTCGTACGACGCGGTCGACACGACGCCCCGCTCGGTGGGGTCGCCGCGGCCGCCCACGACGACCGGTCTGCCCGCGAGCTCGGGGCGGCGCAGCACCTCGACGGCCGCGACGAACGCGTCGAGGTCCACGTGGAGCACCCAGGGCGTGTGCGTGGCCATGCTGGGAGTCTGCCGTCCGGCGGCGTGCCGCGTCATCGGTGCGGACGGCGGGGCGTCGGCGGGGCGGCCCGTCGGTACCGTCGACAGGTGAGCACGCCGTCCTCCTCCGTCGCCGTGCGGGTCGTCGCGCCGCTGTACCTCGCGGGCTTCACGACGGCGTTCGGTGCGCACGGCGTCGCGGCCGCGCTGGGGGTCCGGTCGGACGACGTGGGGCTCACGCTCCTGTCGTTCGGGGCGGTGCTCGCGCTGTACGACGTCGCGGAGGTGCTGCTCAAGCCGGTGTTCGGCGCGCTGAGCGACCGGGTGGGTGCGAAGCCCGTCGTGGTCGGCGGCCTGCTCGCGTTCGCCGCCGTGTCGGTCGTCGGCGCGGTGCTGCTGACGCCCGCCGTCCTCGCGCTCGCCCGGCTGGGCCAGGGCGCTGCCGCCTCGGCGTTCTCGCCCGCGTCGTCCGCCGG
>JAEWCA010000192.1 GCA_023390875.1 Actinomycetes bacterium | reverse complement strand
CACCCACTCCCGCAGCGCGTCGGCACGGGCGCGCGCCCGCTCGAGCTGCTCGGCGACGCGAGCCGGAGCGGTGCCGCCGTGCGCCGACCGTGAGGCCAGCGAGCCGGCGACCGTGAGCACCGAGCGGACGTCGGGCGTGAGGTGCTCCGAGATCTGCGCGAGCTCGTCGTCCGTGAGCTCCCAGAGCTCGATCGGCGGCTCGTGCTGCTCGCAGGCCCGGACGCACGCACCCGCGACCTCGTGCGCGACGCGGAACGGCACGCCCTCGCGGACGAGCCACTCGGCGATGTCCGTCGCGAGCGAGAAACCCTGCGGGGCCAGCGCGGCCAGGCGGTCGGTGTCGAACGTGAGCGTGGCGACCATGCCCGCGAACGCCGGGAGCAGGACCGTGAGCTGGTCGACCTGGTCGAACACCGGCTCCTTGTCCTCCTGCAGGTCGCGGTTGTAGGCGAGCGGGAGGCCCTTGAGCGTGGTCAGGAGGCCCGTGAGGTCGCCGACCAGCCGGCCGGCCTTGCCGCGCGCGAGCTCGGCGATGTCGGGGTTCTTCTTCTGCGGCATGATGCTCGACCCCGTGGAGTAGGAGTCGTGCAGCCGGACGAAGCCGAACTCCTTGGTCGCCCAGAGGATGACCTCCTCGGCGAGCCGCGAGACGTCGACCGACGTCATCGCCGCGACGAACGCGAACTCCGCGACGACGTCGCGCGACGCCGTGCCGTCGATCGAGTTCTCGACCGGGCCGTCGAAGCCGAGGTCCGCCGCGACCGCCGCGGGGTCCAGGCCGAGCGAGGAGCCCGCGAGGGCCCCCGAGCCGTACGGCGACAGGGCGGCGCGCGCGTCCCAGTCGACCCAGCGCTCGACGTCGCGCAGCAGCGGCCACGCGTGCGCGAGCAGGTGGTGCGCGAGCAGCACGGGCTGTGCGTGCTGCAGGTGCGTGCGGCCCGGCATGGGCGCGTCGCCGGCGGCCTCCGCCTGCGCGACGAGCGCGTCGACGACGTCGAGCACGAGGCCCGACAACGAGCGGGCCTGCGCGCGCAGGTACATCCGGACGAGCGTCGCGATCTGGTCGTTGCGCGAGCGGCCGGCCCGGAGCTTGCCGCCGACCTCGGCGCCCGCGCGGTCGATCAGGCCGCGCTCGAGGGCCGTGTGCACGTCCTCGTCCGCCAGGACGGGCAGGAAGTCGCCGTTCTCGACGTCGACCCGCAGCTGCTCGAGCGCGTCGAGCATGGTCGTGAGCTCGTCGTCCGTCAGCAGCCCCGCGGTGCGCAGCACGCGCGCGTGCGCCTTCGAGCCCGCGATGTCGACCCCGGCGAGGCGCCAGTCGAAGTGCGTCGACTGCGACAGGGCCTGCAGCTCGGGCGACGGGCCGCCCGCGAACCGGCCTCCCCACAGGGAGACCGGCTGACCGGCGGCCACGTCGGACCCAGCGCGCGCGTCGAGCTCGTCAGGCACCCGTGATCCCGCCCTGCGTGCCGAGGTCCACGCCGTTGCCGAAGCGCACGTCGCGCGCGGCGGCGAGCTTGGAGCTCAGGCCGTAGATCTCGATGAAGCCCTTCGCGGCCGACTGGTCGAACGAGTCGCCCGTGTCGTACGTCGCGAGGTTGAAGTCGTACAGGCTCGCGTCCGAACGGCGGCCGGTGACCGTCGCGCGGCCGCCGTGCAGCACGATCCGGACGTCGCCCGAGACGTAGCGCTGCGTGTCGGCGACGAACGTGTCGAGCGACCGCTTGAGCGGCGAGAACCACTGGCCGTCGTAGACCAGCTCGGTCCAGCGCTGCTCGACGGTCCGCTTGAAGCGGGCCTGCTCGCGCTCGACGGTGACGTTCTCGAGCTCCTGGTGCGCGGCGATGAGGGCCATCGCGCCCGGCGCCTCGTAGACCTCGCGCGACTTGATGCCGACCAGGCGGTCCTCGACGATGTCGATCCGGCCGACGCCCTGGGCGCCCGCGCGGCGGTTCATCTCCTGGATGGCCTGCAGCGGGGTCACCGGCACTCCGTCGAGAGCCACCGGGACGCCCTGCTCGAACGTGATGACGACCTCGTCGGCGACGGGCGGGAACGTCGGGTCGTCCGTGTAGGTGTAGACGTCCTTGGTCGGGCCGTTCCAGATGTCCTCGAGGAAGCCGGTCTCGACCGCGCGGCCCCACACGTTCTGGTCGATCGAGAACGGGTTGTGCTTCGTCGTCTCGATCGGGAGGTTCTTGCGCGTCGCGAACTCGATGGCCTTGTCGCGCGTGAGCGCGAGGTCACGGACGGGCGCGAGGCAGGTCAGGTCCGGCGCGAGCGACGTGATGCCGACCTCGAAGCGGACCTGGTCGTTGCCCTTGCCGGTGCAGCCGTGCGCGACCGTCGTGGCACCGAACTGGCGGGCGGCACGGACCAGGTGCTTGACGATCACCGGGCGGGACAGGGCCGAGACCAGCGGGTAGCGGTCGAGGTACAGCGCGTTGGCCTGCAGCGCGGGCATGCAGTACTCCGTCGCGAACTCGTCGCGCGCGTCCGCGACGTACGCCTCGACCGCACCGCAGTCGAGCGCACGCTGGCGGATGACCGACAGGTCCTCGCCGCCCTGGCCGACGTCGACCGCGACCGCGATCACCTCGGCGCCGGTGGCCTCGGCGATCCAGCCGATGCCGACAGAGGTGTCCAGGCCGCCGGAGTAGGCGAGGACGACGCGCTCAGTCATGGGGAACTCTTCCTTCGTGGTGGGGGTGGTCAGTCGGTGGGCCGGCTCTGGCCGGCTCGGGAGGGCTCAGGACGGGGGTCGGTCGCCAGGGCGAGGAACCGGGCGGCCAGCGCGGCACCGGCGGCGCTCGGCTCCTCCTCGGTCTCTCGGGCGATCACCAGCACGGTGTCGTCGCCGGCGATCGTCCCCAGCACGGCGGGCAGGACCGAGTGGGCGATCGCCGACGCGAGGAACTGCGCGGCGCCGGGCGGCGTGCGCAGGACGACGAGGTTGCCGGACGCCTCGGCGGTCACGAGGAGCTCGCCGCACAGGCGGGCCAGCCGGGCGGCGAGCATCTCCTGGTCCGGGCCGGCGACCGGCGCGCGGGCGCCGCCCTCGGC
>JAEWCA010000549.1 GCA_023390875.1 Actinomycetes bacterium | reverse complement strand
GCACGGTGCTGCTCGCGGTGCGCGACCCGCACGTGCGCGGCAGCTACGGGCTGTGCCCCTTCAACGCCCTGACGGGGCTGGCGTGCCCCGCGTGCGGCTGCCTGCGGGCGACCCACGACCTGGCGCACGGCGACCTCGCGGGCGCGTGGGGGATGAACCCGTTGTGGGTGCTCGCGGTCCCGCTCGTGGCCGCCCTCTGGGTGCGGTGGTTCGCCGCTGCGGCGTCGGACCGCCGGCTCCGCCCGGTCCCGGTGCGGGCCGGGTGGATCGGGCTGGCCGTCGTGCTCGCGTTCGGCGTGCTGCGCAACGTGCCCGCGCTGACCCCGTGGCTGGCCCCCTGGCTGGCCCCCTGACCGGGCGACCGGATCGTCCGGATCCGTCCTCGTCCGGGGGTGGCGGTCCCACGGACCGGCGTGTGGTCGGGGTCACCTCCGGACGCCTCTACGATGGCCTGCGGAGACTCCGTCGCCACCGAGGGCAGCGGGACGGCTCCGCACCGGGGAAGGAGTGAGGCTTCGATGACCGTGCTGGACGACATCGTCGCAGGCGTCAGGGAGGACCTTGCCGTCCGCGAGGCGGCCACGCCGTTGGCGCTCGTGAAGGAGCTGGCCGCGAAGCGGCCGTCCGCGCTCGACGCGGTGGCCCGGCTCAGGGTCGAGGACGCGGTCACCGTGATCGCGGAGGTCAAGCGCTCGAGCCCGAGCAAGGGCTCGCTGGCCCCGATCAAGGACCCGGCCGCGCTGGCCGTGGAGTACGAGAAGGGCGGCGCGGCCGTCATCTCGGTGCTCACCGAGGAGCGCCGGTTCAAGGGGTCGCTCGCGGACCTCGACGCGGTCCGTGCCAAGGTCGACATCCCGGTGCTGCGCAAGGACTTCGTCGTCACGCCCTACCAGGTGTGGGAGGCGCGGGCGCACGGGGCCGACGTGGTGCTGCTCATCGTCGCGGCCCTCGAGCAGACCGTGCTCGAGTCGCTCGTCGAGCGGGTCCACTCGCTCGGCATGACCGCGCTCGTCGAGGTGCACGACACCGAGGAGGTCGCGCGTGCGGTCGACGCCGGTGCGCGGGTGATCGGTGTCAACGCGCGCGACCTCAAGTCGCTCGAGGTCGACCGGACCACGTTCTCGCGGGTCGCGCCCTCGATCCCGTCGAACATCGTGAAGATCGCGGAGTCGGGTGTGCGCGGGCCGCACGACGTCGTGGACTACGCGCGGGCCGGGGCGGACGCCGTGCTCGTCGGCGAGGCGCTCGTGACGGACGACGCGCCCCGCAACTCGGTGGCCGACCTGGTCGCCGCCGGTGCGCACCCGTCGCTGCGGGCGGTGCGCCGGTGAGCGGACGGCCCGACGTCCCCGGCATGCGGGACGTGCGCAGCGGGGGCGGGCCGCTCGCGGCGCACCTCGGCCCGTACTTCGGCGACTTCGGCGGCCGGTTCGTCCCCGAGGCGCTGATCGCGGCGCTCGACGAGATCGACACGGAGTACCACAAGGCGCTCACCGACCCGGCGTTCGGCCGCGAGCTCGCACGGCTCCACCGCTCGTACACCGGCCGGCCGAGCCCGCTGACGGAGGTCCCGCGGTTCGCGCGCCACGTCGGCGAGGGCGTGCGCGTGTTCCTCAAGCGTGAGGACCTCAACCACACGGGCTCGCACAAGATCAACAACGTGCTCGGCCAGGCGCTACTCGTGAAGCGCATGGGCAAGACGCGCCTCATCGCGGAGACGGGCGCGGGCCAGCACGGCGTCGCGACGGCCACCGCGGCGGCGCTCATGGACCTGGAGTGCGTCATCTACATGGGCGAGGAGGACACGCGTCGCCAGGCGCTCAACGTCGCCCGCATGGAGCTGCTCGGCGCGACGGTCGTCCCCGTGACGATCGGCACCCGGACCCTCAAGGACGCGATCAACGAGGCTCTGCGCGACTGGGTCGCGAACGTCGAGACGACGCACTACCTGCTCGGCACGGTCACGGGCCCGCACCCGTTCCCCGAGATGGTCCGCGACTTCCACCGGGTCATCGGCGAGGAGGCGCGCGCGCAGCTGCTCGACGAGATCGGCCGGCTGCCTGACGCCGTCGCGGCGTGCGTGGGCGGCGGGTCGAACGCGATGGGCATCTTCAACGCGTTCCTCGACGACGCCGACGTGCGGCTGTTCGGCTTCGAGGCCGGGGGAGAGGGCATCGAGTCCGGCCGGCACTCGGCGCGGTTCCGGGGCGGCGCCCCCGGCGTGCTGCACGGCGCGAAGTCGTACCTGCTCCAGGACGAGGACGGCCAGACGCTGCCGAGCCACTCGGTGTCGGCGGGCCTCGACTACCCGAGCGTCGGGCCCGAGCACGCGTGGCTGCACGACATCGGCCGCGCGGACTACCGGCCCGTGACCGACGTCGAGGCGATGGAGGCGTTCCGGCTGCTGTGCCGGACCGAGGGCATCATCCCGGCCATCGAGTCAGCGCACGCCCTCGCGGGGGCCATCCAGGTCGGTCGCGAGGCGTCGACGTGGCGCCAGGACGGCCAGGAGCCCGTGCTGCTGGTGAACCTGTCCGGTCGCGGGGACAAGGACGTGGCGACGGCCGCCGCCTGGTTCGGCCTGATCGAGGACGAGCCGGTCGTGCTGGCCGACGAGGGAGAGCAGCTGTGACGGGGAGCGTCGTGGTGCGGTCGCAGGTCGGCGAGCGGCTGGACGCGCTGCGTGCCGACGAGGGACGTGCCGCGCTCATCGGCTACCTGCCGGTCGGGTTCCCGACCGTGGCCGGCTCGGTCGAGGCCGTGAACACGATGGTCGACGCGGGCGTCGACGTCGTGGAGCTCGGCGTCCCGTACACCGACCCGGTCATGGACGGTCCCGTGATCCAGCGGGCCGCCGACGCGGCTCTCGCGGGTGGTGCGCGCGTGCGCGACACGATCGACGCGGTCGAGAAGGTGTCGGGCCGGGGTGCGCCCGTGCTGGTCATGACGTACTGGAACCTCGTCCTGCGCTACGGCGTCGACGCGTTCGCGCGCGACCTCGCCGCCGCCGGGGGCGCCGGGCTCATCACGCCGGACCTCATCCCCGACGAGGCGGCCGACTGGCTCGCCGCGTCGGACGCGTACGGGCTCGACCGCGTGTTCCTCGTCGCGCCCAGCTCCACGGCGGAGCGGCTCGCGTCGACGTCGGCCGCGTCCCGCGGCTTCGTCTACGCGGCGTCCACCATGGGTGTCACGGGTGAGCGGGCGACCGTGGGGTCGCGGGCCGAGCAGCTGGTGGCGAGCACGCGAGCCGCGGGCGCCGAGCGGGTGTGCGTCGGCCTCGGGGTGTCCCGTCCCGCGCAGGCCACCCAGGTCGCCGGGTACGCCGACGGCGTGATCGTCGGCTCCGCGCTCGTGCGGACGCTGCTCGACGCGGAGACGCCGTCGGCCGGCCTGGACTCGCTCGCCCGGCTGACCGCCGACCTCGCCGCGGGCGTGGCGTCGGCCGCCCGGGTCGCCCCGTGAGCGGCCTCGCGACCTCGATCCCCAGCCCGTCCCAGGGCGTCTGGCACCTCGGGCCGTTCCCGATCCGGGCGTACGCGTTCGCGATCCTGCTCGGCATCGTCGTCGCGCTGTGGATGACGCGTCGGCGGTGGGTCGAGCGCGGCGGGGACGCCGACACGGTCCTCGAGATCTCGTTCTGGGCGGTCCCGTTCGGGATCCTCGGCGGCCGGCTGTACCACGTCATCACCTCGCCCGACGCGTACTTCGGCGAGGGCGGGGAGCCGTGGCGCGCGCTCGCCATCTGGGAGGGCGGCCTCGGCATCTGGGGCGCGGTGGCGCTCGGCGCGGTCGGCGCGTGGATCGGGTGCCGCCGCAACGGCGTGCGGCTCGCGCCGTTCGCCGACGCGCTGGCCCCCGGGCTGCTCGTCGCGCAGGCGATCGGCCGGCTCGGCAACTGGTTCAACCAGGAGCTGTTCGGCGGCCCGACGACCCTGCCGTGGGGCCTGCAGATCGACGACGCCCACCTGCCGCCCGGCTACGACCCCGGCACGCTGTTCCACCCCACGTTCCTGTACGAGATCGTCTGGAACCTGGCCGGTGCGGCGCTGCTCATCTGGCTGGACCGCCGCTACCGGCTCGGGCACGGCCGCGTGTTCTGGCTCTACGTGGTCGTCTACACGACCGGACGGCTGTGGATCGAGCTGCTCCGGATCGACACGGCGCACCACTTCCTGGGGCTTCGCCTCAACGTCTGGACGTCCATCATCGTGGGCCTCGGCGCGCTGGTAGCGTTCGTCGTGGTCGGGCGCCGGCATCCTGGGCGCGACACGACACTCCTGCGAGAACCCCCACATGCGCAGGACGACGAGGAGAGCACGTCGGAGCCCGCTCGCTGACCGCGAGCGACCGAGCGAGCCGCCTCATCACGAGCGGCGATGCGGCCACGGATCAGTCCGGGTTGTATCGTCGCCCACACGTCTGGGCCGACGACGTCCCGCGTTCCCCATGTTCGTGCTATGCCCCGACCCCCCGGGGTCCCGTGAGGACGGTGCTGATGTCGACGTCGCCCGTGAGCCCCGACGCACCCGCTGCGTCGGCCGCCCCGGTGAGGCAGGGTCTCTACGACCCGTCCGCCGAGCACGACGCGTGCGGTTTCGCGTTCGTCGCCACGCTGCGTGGTACCCCCGGCCGTGACATCGTCGACGCCGGTCTCACCGCCCTGCTCAACCTCGACCACCGCGGCGCGGTCGGCGCCGAGGAGGACAGCGGCGACGGTGCCGGCATCCTCACGCAGATCCCCGACGCGTTCCTGCGCGACGTCGTCGACGCGGACCTGCCGCAGGCCGGGTTCTACGCGATCGGCATGGCGTTCCTGCCGGTCGACGAGGCCGAGCAGCGCACGGTCGTCGCCGCGATCGAGTCGATCGCGGCCGAGGAGAAGCTCGACGTGCTCGCGTGGCGCGACGTCACGGTCACCGCCGACCTCGTCGGGCCGACCGCGCGCGCGTCGATGCCGGTGTTCCGCCAGCTCGTCGTCGCGGACCCGTCGCGCGAGCTGTCCGGTCTCGACCTCGACCGGCGGGCGTACCGGCTGCGCAAGCGGACCGAGCGCGAGCTCGGCGTGTACTTCGCGTCGCTGTCGTCGCGGACCATCGCGTACAAGGGCATGCTCACCACGGGCCAGCTCGAGCCGTTCTTCGCCGACCTGTCCGACCCGCGGTACGCGAGCGAGATCGCGCTCGTGCACTCGCGGTTCTCGACGAACACGTTCCCGTCGTGGCCGCTCGCGCAGCCGTTCCGGATGGTCGCGCACAACGGCGAGATCAACACGGTCCGCGGCAACCGCAACTGGATGGCGGCCCGTGAGGGGACGCTCGCGAGCGAGGCGCTCGGCGACCTGGCCCCCCTGCTCCCGGTCTGCACGCCGGGCGGCTCGGACTCGGGCAGCTTCGACGAGGTGCTCGAGCTGCTGCACCTGTCGGGCCGCTCGCTGCCGCACGCCGTGATGATGATGATCCCGGAGGCGTGGGAGAACCACGCCCAGATGGATCCCGCCCGCCGCGCGTTCTACGAGTACCACTCGACGCTCATGGAGCCGTGGGACGGCCCGGCAGCGATGACGTTCACGGACGGCACGCTGGTCGGCTCGGTGCAGGACCGCAACGGCCTGCGCCCCGGCCGGTTCTGGGTCACCGAGGACGGCCTGGTGGTCTGCGCGTCCGAGGCGGGCGTGCTCGACATCGACCCCGCGACGGTCGTCGCGAAGGGCCGCCTCGAGCCCGGCCGCATGTTCCTCGTCGACACCGGCAAGGGCCGGATCGTCGAGGACCAGGAGATCAAGGCGCAGCTCGCCGCGCAGCGCCCGTACGCCGAGTGGGTCCGCGACAACTCCGTGTACCTCGAGCAGCTGCCCGAGCGCGAGCACGTCGCGCACTCCGCCGCGTCGGTGCGCCGTCGCCAGCGGGCGTTCGGGTACACCGAGGAGGAGCTCAAGATCCTGCTCAGCCCGATGGCCGCGAACGGCGCGGAGCCGCTCGGCGCGATGGGCTCCGACACGCCCGTCGCGGTGCTGTCGAGCCGGCCCCGGCTGCTGTTCGACTACTTCACGCAGATGTTCGCGCAGGTCACGAACCCGCCGCTCGACGCGATCCGCGAGGAGCTCGTCACGGCGATCGGCGGCGCCATCGGCCCGGAGCCGAACCTGCTCGAGGACGGCCCGGAGCACGCGCGCAAGCTGATCCTGCCGTTCCCGGTGATCGACAACGACCAGCTCGCGAAGATCGTGCACGTCCAGAAGGAGCCGGCGCTCGGCTTCCGGGCGACCACGATCCGCGGTCTGTACCGCGCGGAGGGCGGCGGCGAGGCGCTCGAGGCGCGTCTCGAGGAGATCTTCGCGGAGGTCGACGCGGCCGTCGCCGACGGCGTGAGCTTCCTCGTGCTGTCGGACCGGAACTCGGACGCCGACCTGGCGCCGATCCCGTCGCTGCTGCTGCTGTCCGCGGTGCACCACCACACGCTGCGCCGGCACACCCGCACGCAGATCTCGCTGGTCGTCGAGGCCGGTGACGTCCGCGAGGTGCACCATGTCGCGCTGCTCATCGGCTACGGCGCGGCCGCGGTGAACCCGTACCTCGCGATGGAGACGGTCGAGGAGCTCGCGCGCAACGGCTACCTCGGTGCCGTCGGCCCGCAGAAGGCCGTCGCGAACCTCATCAAGGCGCTCGGCAAGGGCGTCCTCAAGGTCATGTCCAAGATGGGCATCTCGACGATCGCGTCGTACCGCGGCGCGCAGGTGTTCGAGGCGATCGGCCTGTCGCACGCGCTCGTCGACCGGTACTTCACCGGCACCACGAGCCGCCTGGGCGGCATCGGCCTCGACGTCATCGCGGCCGAGGTCGCGGCCCGGCACGCCGACGCGTACCCCGCGAGCGGCAACCGCCTGGCGCACCAGCGGCTCGCCGTCGGCGGCGAGTACCAGTGGCGGCGCGACGGCGAGGACCACCTGTTCGACCCCGAGACGGTGTTCCGGCTGCAGCACTCCACCCGGACGCGGCAGATGGACATCTTCCGCCAGTACACGAACCGGGTCGACGAGCAGTCGTCGCGGCTCATGACGCTGCGCGGCCTGCTCGCCTTCAAGGAGGGCGTGCGCCAGCCGGTGCCGCTCGACGAGGTCGAGCCGGTGAGCGAGATCGTCAAGCGGTTCAACACCGGCGCGATGTCGTACGGCTCGATCTCGGCGGAGGCGCACGAGACGCTCGCGGTCGCGATGAACCGGCTCGGCGCGAAGTCGAACACCGGCGAGGGCGGCGAGGACCCGGAGCGCCTGCACGACCCCGAGCGGCGCTCGGCGATCAAGCAGATCGCGTCCGGCCGGTTCGGCGTCACGAGCGAGTACCTGACGAACGCCGACGACATCCAGATCAAGCTCGCGCAGGGCGCCAAGCCCGGTGAGGGTGGTCAGCTGCCCGGCCACAAGGTGTACCCGTGGGTCGCGAAGACCCGGCACTCGACGCCGGGCGTCGGGCTCATCTCGCCGCCGCCGCACCACGACATCTACTCGATCGAGGACCTGGCGCAGCTGATCCACGACGCCAAGAACGCGAACCCGCGCGCCCGGATCCACACCAAGCTCGTGAGCGAGTTCGGTGTCGGGACCATCGCGGCGGGTGTCGCGAAGGCGCACTCGGACGTCGTGCTCATCTCGGGCCACGACGGCGGCACGGGTGCGAGCCCGCTGACGTCGCTCAAGCACGCGGGCACGCCGTGGGAGATCGGCCTCGCCGAGACCCAGCAGACGCTCGTGCTCAACAACCTGCGCGACCGCGTCGTCGTGCAGGTGGACGGCCAGCTCAAGACCGGGCGCGACGTGATCATCGGTGCGCTGCTCGGGGCCGAGGAGTTCGGCTTCGCGACCGCGCCGCTCGTGGTGTCGGGCTGCATCATGATGCGCGTCTGCCACCTCGACACCTGCCCGGTCGGCGTCGCGACGCAGAACCCCGAGCTGCGGGCCCGTTTCACGGGCAAGCCCGAGTTCGTCGTCACGTTCATGGAGTTCATCGCGCAGGAGGTCCGTGAGCTGCTCGCGCAGCTCGGCTTCCGCAGCCTCGAGGAGGCCGTCGGCCACGTCGAGATGCTCGACACGCGTGCGGCGATCGACCACTGGAAGGCCGAGGGCCTCGACCTCGGGCCGGTGCTCGCGGTGCCGGAGCCGGTGCCCGGGGCGTCGCTGTTCCACACGCAGGACCAGGACCACGGCCTGCACCGGGCGCTCGACAACCAGCTGATCGCGCTGGCGCAGGACGCGCTCGAGCGCAGCGAGCCGGTGCGCATCGCGCTGCCGGTCCGCAACGTCAACCGCACGGTCGGCACGATGCTCGGCCACGAGGTGACGAAGCGGTTCGGCGGTGCCGGCCTGCCCGACGACACGATCGACGTCACGCTGACCGGGTCCGCCGGGCAGTCGTTCGGCGCGTTCGTGCCGCGCGGCGTGACCCTGCGGCTGTTCGGCGACGCCAACGACTACGTCGGCAAGGGCCTGTCGGGCGGTCGGATCGTCATCCGGCCCGACCGCAGCGCCGTGCTGCAGAGCGAGATCAACGTCGTCGCGGGCAACGTCATCGGGTACGGCGCGACCACGGGCCAGATCTTCCTGCGCGGCCTGGTCGGCGAGCGGTTCGGCGTCCGCAACTCCGGCGCGACGCTCGTCGTCGAGGGCGTCGGCGACCACGGGTGCGAGTACATGACCGGCGGCACCGTGCTCGTGCTCGGACCGACCGGCCGCAACTTCGGTGCGGGCATGTCCGGCGGCACGGCCTACGTGCTCGACCTGGTGCCCGCGCTCGTCAACCTCGAGGCGGTCCGCACCGGCGAGCTGTCCCTCGACGCCCTCGACGACGAGGACGCCGCGCTCGTCGAGCAGCTCCTGCGCACGCACCACGAGGAGACGGGCTCGCCCGTCGCCGCGCAGCTGCTCGAGGACTTCGCGACGACCCGGGCGCGGTTCACGCGTCTCCTGCCCACCGAGTACGCCCGCGTCCGCCGTGCGCTCGCCCAGGCCGAGGCCGACGGTCTCGACCCGGCGGCGCCCGGCGTGTGGGACCAGATCCTGGAGGTGGCCCGTGGCTGACCCCCGCGGCTTCCTGAAGGTCCGTGAGCGCGAGCTCCCGGCCAACCGCCCCGTCGAGGTGCGTCTGCGCGACTGGAAGGACGTGCACGCGCACCTCGAGGAGGGCCAGCCGTTCCTCAAGGAGCAGGCGGGCCGCTGCATGGACTGCGGCATCCCGTTCTGCCACAACGGCTGCCCGCTCGGGAACCTCATCCCGGACTGGAACGACCTGGTGTGGCGCGAGCAGTGGTCGGACGCGATCGACCGGCTGCACGCGACGAACAACTTCCCCGAGTTCACGGGTCGGATCTGCCCCGCGCCGTGCGAGTCGAGCTGCGTGCTCGGCATCAACCAGCCCGCGGTGACGATCAAGAACATCGAGGTCTCGATCATCGACGAGGCGTACGAGCGCGGCTACGTCACCCCGCAGGTGCCGCAGCGGCTCACCGGGCACACGGTCGCGATCGTCGGCTCGGGCCCGGCCGGGCTCGCCGCCGCGCAGCAGCTCACGCGCGCCGGTCACACGGTCGCGGTCTACGAGCGTGACGACGCCATCGGCGGTCTGATGCGCTACGGCGTGCCGGACTTCAAGCTCGAGAAGATCCACATCGACCGCCGGCTGGCGCAGATGGAGGCCGAGGGCACCCGGTTCCGCCCGGGCGTCGAGATCGGCCGCGACCTCACGTGGGCGCAGCTGCAGGCCCGCTACGACGCGATCGTCATCGCGACGGGTGCGACGGTGCCGCGCGAGCTGCGCGTGCCCGGCAAGGAGCTCGGCGGCGTGCACGTCGCGATGGAGTTCCTGCACCAGGCCAACGCGGTCGCGGCCGGCAAGACGGTCGAGGACCAGATCACCGCCGAGGGCAAGCACGTCGTCATCATCGGCGGCGGCGACACCGGCTCGGACTGCCTCGGCACCGCGCTGCGCCAGGGGGCGGCGTCCGTGACGACGCTCGCGATCGGCAAGCGCCCCCCCGAGGAGCGGCCCGCGCACCAGCCGTGGCCGACCGACCCGATCCTGTTCGAGGTCTCGTCCTCGCACGAGGAGGGCGGCTCGCGCGACTACCTCGCGTCGACCGTCGAGTTCCTCGGCGACGGCAAGGTCGAGCGCCTGCGCCTCGCGACGACCGAGTACCTGCCGGACGGACGCCGTGTGCCGACGCCGGGCACGGAGCGGGAGATCCCGGCGGACCTCGTGCTCGTCGCGATGGGGTTCACGGGCCCCGAGACGGACCCGCTGACGGAGCAGCTCGGGATCGAGCTGACCGAGCGGGGCCTCGTGACGCGCGGCGACGACTTCGCCACGACGGTCCCGGGTGTGTTCGTCGCCGGCGACGCCGGCCGCGGCCAGTCGCTCATCGTGTGGGCGATCGCCGAGGGCCGGGCGGCAGCAGCCGCGGTCGACACGTACCTCTCGGGCAGCACCGAGCTGCCCTCGCCGGTCACAGCGTCCACCGTGGCGATGCGGCCCTGAGACCCACCCCCGACCTTCGTCGCCCTACCGGCCGACCCTGGGGGTCGGACCGGGACGTTGGTCCGATCACGAACACCAGGAAGGCATAGGCTCGTCCTCATGCGTAGAGCAAAGATCGTCTGCACCATCGGCCCCGCCACGGAGTCCGCCGAACAGCTCCAGGCCCTCGTGGACGCGGGGATGGACGTGGCCCGGATCAACCGGAGCCACGGCGACACCGAGGCGCACAAGAAGGTCTACGACAACGTCCGGGCGGCCGCGAAGGCCTCCGGGCGTTCCGTTGCCGTCCTCGTCGACCTCCAGGGCCCGAAGATCCGTCTCGGCCGCTTCATCGAGGGCAAGCACGACCTCGCGGTCGGTGACGTGTTCACGATCACGACCGACGAGGTCGAGGGCACCAAGGAGCGCGTCGGCACGACGTTCAAGGGTCTGCCGGGCGACGTGAAGCCGGGCGACCCGATCCTCATCGACGACGGCAAGGTCCTCGTGCGGGTCACCGCGGTCGAGGGCAACGACGTCGTCACGCGCGTCGAGGTCGCCGGCCCGGTGTCGAACAACAAGGGCCTCAACCTGCCGGGCGTCGCCGTGTCGATCCCGGCGATGAGCGACAAGGACGAGGCGGACCTGCGCTGGGCGCTGCAGATCGGCGCGGACATCATCGCGCTGTCGTTCGTCCGCAACGCGGCCGACTACGACGACGTGCGCCGGATCATGGAGGAGGAGGGCCGGGTCGTCCCGGTCATCGCCAAGATCGAGAAGCCGCAGGCCGTCGAGAACCTCGCGGAGATCGTCGCCACGTTCGACGGCATCATGGTCGCCCGCGGCGACCTCGGCGTCGAGCTGCCGCTCGAGCAGGTGCCGCTCGTGCAGAAGCGCGCCGTCGAGCTGGCCCGCCGCAACGCGAAGCCGGTCATCGTCGCGACGCAGGTGCTCGAGTCGATGACGACGAACCCGCGCCCGACGCGCGCCGAGACGTCGGACTGCGCCAACGCGGTGCTCGACGGCGCGGACGCCGTCATGCTCTCGGGCGAGACGAGCGTCGGCGACTACCCGATCGAGACGGTCCGCACGATGGCCCGGATCATCGAGGCCACCGAGGAGCTCGGCCGCGAGCGCATCGCGCCGCTCGGCTCGACGCCGCACACCCGTGGTGGCGCCATCACGCGTGCCGCCGCCGAGATCGGCGAGGCGCTCGGGGTCAAGTACCTGGTGACGTTCACGCAGTCCGGTGACTCGGCGCGGCGCATGTCGCGGCTGCGCTCGGCGATCCCGCTGCTCGCGTTCACACCGGTCGACTCGGTGCGCAACGTGCTGTCGCTCAGCTGGGGCGTGAACACGTACCAGGTGCCGTCGGTCGACAACACCGACCAGATGGTGAGCCAGGTGGACGCGACGCTGCGCGCGAACGGTCTCGCCGAGGTGGGCGACTACGTCGTGGTCGTCGCCGGCACGCCCGTGGGCGTGGTCGGGTCGACGAACTCGATCGTCGTCCACAAGATCGGTGACGAGGAGAACCCGGGCGGTCGCGTCGCCTGACGCACCGCCCGCACGATCCTGACGGGCCCCGGGGAGATCCTCCCCGG
>JAEWCA010000487.1 GCA_023390875.1 Actinomycetes bacterium | reverse complement strand
ACCGTGGCGAGCGGTCGGCACCCCGGGGGTGTCCCTCCGGTCCGGACGAGAGGTCGACGATGACCACCAGCCCCTCCGCCATCCCCGCGGACCAGCCCGACCAGCCCGACCCGCCCGCCGTGCCCGGCGGGCCCCGTGACGCCGCCGGCCGCGCGCCGGTCGTCTCCATGACCGGCATCACCGTGACGTTCCCCGGCGTCAAGGCGCTCGACGGCGTCGACCTGCGCCTGTTCCCGGGCGAGGTGCACGCCCTCATGGGCGAGAACGGCGCCGGCAAGTCCACGCTCATCAAGGCGCTCACGGGCGTCTACTCGATCGACGCCGGCACGATCGTCGTCGACGGCACCGAGCGCACGTTCACCGGCCCCGCGCAGGCCCAGCTCGCGGGCATCAGCACCGTGTACCAAGAGGTCAACCTCTGCGACAACCTCTCGGTCGCGGAGAACGTCATGCTCGGTCACGAGGTGCGCCGCGCCGGCCTCGTCGACTTCCGGGCCACCCGCCGGGCGGCCCGGGAGCACCTGCGGGCGCTGAACCTCGACATCGACCCCGCGTCGACGCTGTCGTCGCACTCGCTGGCCGTGCAGCAGCTCGTCGCGATCTGCCGCGCGATGGTCGTCGACGCGCGCGTGCTCATCCTCGACGAGCCGACCTCCAGCCTCGACGTCGACGAGGTCGAGCGGCTGTTCGCGGTGGTCCGTGACCTGCGCGGTCGGGGCGTCGCGATCCTGTTCGTGTCCCACTTCCTCGAGCAGGTCTACGCGATCAGCGACCGCATGACGGTGCTGCGCAACGGCACGCTCGTGGGCGAGTACCGCACGGCCGAGCTGCCGCGCGTCGAGCTCGTCCAGAAGATGATCGGGCGCAGCCTGGAGGTGCTCGAGCAGCTCGAGGAGGCCCCGAAGCGGGTCGTCGCCGAGCGCGGCGACGTCCAGCCGTACCTGCAGGCGATCGGCCTGGGGCGCAAGGGGTCGATCGAGCCGTTCGACCTCGACGTCTACCCGGGCGAGGTCGTCGGGCTCGCGGGCCTGCTCGGCTCGGGACGCACCGAGCTCGCGCGCCTGCTGTACGGCGCGGACCGCTCGGACGTCGGCGAGCTGCGGGTCGACGGGCAGCCCACGCGCCTGCGCACCCCGCGCTCGGCGCTCGCACGGCGCATCGTCTACTCGTCCGAGAGCCGCAAGACCGAGGGCATCATCGGCGACCTCACCGTGCGCGAGAACATCGTGCTCGGGCTCCAGGCCGAGCGGGGCTGGCTGCGCCGGATCCCGCAGCGCAAGGCCGACGAGGTCGTCGCGCAGTACGTCGAGCAGCTCGGCATCCGACCCGCGAACCCGGACGCGATCGCGGGCAACCTGTCGGGCGGCAACCAGCAGAAGGTGCTGCTCGCGCGATGGCTCGCGACCCAGCCGAGGCTGCTGCTGCTCGACGAGCCGACGCGCGGCATCGACGTCGGCGCCAAGGCCGAGATCCAGCGCCTGGTCGCCGAGCTCGCGGAGCAGGGCATGGCCGTCGTGTTCATCTCCGCGGAGCTCGAGGAGGTGCTGCGGCTGTCGCACCGGATCGCCGTGCTCAAGGACCGGCGCAAGGTCGGCGAGCTCACCAACGCGGACGACGTCACGACCGACGACGTCGTCGACCTCATCGCCAGCGGAGGGCAGGACGCATGAACCTCGGTGCCATCGCACGTCACCGGCTGTTCTGGCCGCTCGTCGCGCTCGCCGCGCTGCTCGTCGCGAGCGCGCTCAAGTCCCCGGCGTTCCTCGAGGTCACCGTCCGCGACGGCCACCTGTTCGGCGGCCCGGTCGACATCCTGCGCCGCTCGTCGGTGCTGCTCCTCGTGGCGCTCGGCATGACGCTCGTCATCGCGACCCGCGGCATCGACCTGTCCGTCGGGGCCGTCATGGCGATCGCGGGGGCCGTCGCGCTGTCGCAGATCGCGGCGTCGCCCGACCCCGGGGCGCTGAGCACGGTCCTGCTGGCCATGCTGTCCGCCCTCGCCGTCGCGCTCGCGATCGGCGTGTTCAACGGGTTCCTCGTGGCGGTGGTCGGCATCCAACCGATCGTCGCGACGCTGATCTTCATGACGGCGGGCCGCGGCATCGCGATGCTCATCACGGGCGGCCAGATCACCACCGTGACGAGCGCGCCGTACAAGACGATCGCGTCCGGCTACTGGCTGGGCCTGCCCGTCGCGGCGCTCATCGCGGCGGTCGTCTTCGCCGTCACGGCCCTGCTGACGCGGCGCACCGCGCTCGGCGTGCTCATCGAGTCCGTCGGCATCAACCCGTCGGCGTCCCGCCTCGCGGGCGTCCGGGCACGGACGATCATCTGGACCGTCTACGTCATCTGCGCGGCGTTCGCGTGCATCGCCGGGTTCATCAAGAGCTCGGACATCATGGCGGCCGACTCGAACAACGCGGGCCTGTTCATCGAGCTCGACGCGATCCTCGCGGTCGTCATCGGCGGCACGTCGCTCGCGGGCGGGAAGTTCTCGCTGACCGGCACGCTCGTCGGCAGCCTCGTGATCACGACGCTCACGCTGTCCATCACCATCCTCGGCATCCCCGTGAACGCCGTGTCCCTGTTCAAGGCGCTCGTCGTGATCGCCGTGTGCCTCCTGCAGTCGCCCGTGGTGCAGCACAGGATGCGCACCCGGCGGCGTCGGGCGGCTCCCGTCCCCGTGGAGGTGCCGGCCTGATGGCGACCGACCAGCTCACGCCCACCCGGCCCGCCGGCACGGCGACCCCCCAGAAGGCGCCGCGGTGGCGGCTCGACGCCCGCTACCAGCCGGTGCTCGGCACCGTGGTGGTGCTCGCCGTGATGCTCGCCGTCGGCGGCTCCCGGTACGAGAACTTCCTCACCGGCCGGGTGATGGCGAACATCCTCATCAACAACTCGTTCCTCGTGGTCCTCGCGGTCGGCATGACGTTCGTGATCCTCACGGGCGGGATCGACCTGTCCGTCGGCGCGGTCGTCGCGCTGTCGGGGTGCGTGTCCGCGTGGATGTTCACGCACGGGTGGTCCGCCGGCATCACGATCCCGGTGTGCGTGCTCGTCGGCACGCTCGTCGGGCTCATCGTCGGCGTCATGGTGCACGTGTTCGAGATACAACCGTTCATCGCGACGCTCGCGGCGATGTTCCTCGCGCGCGGCCTGTGCTACCTCGTCGCGCCCGAGTCCATCCCGATCACGGACCCGACGATCGTCAGGCTGTCGCAGACCCGGTGGGGCACCGACGACGGCCTGGTCATCACCCCGAGCGGCGTGATCGCGCTCGCCGTCGTGGCCGTCGCGTTCGTCCTGCTGCACTACACGCGGTTCGGTCGCACGGTGTACGCGATCGGCGGCAGCGAGCAGTCCGCGCGGCTCATGGGTCTGCCGGTGGCCCGCACGAAGGTGCTCGTGTACGTCATCAGCGGCACGTGCGCGGGTCTCGGCGGCCTGCTGTTCGCGATCTTCTCCCGGTCCGGCTACTCCCTGACCGGTGTCGGCATGGAGCTCGACGCGATCGCCGCGGTCGTCATCGGCGGCACGCTCCTGACGGGCGGCAGCGGGTTCGTGCTCGGGTCGGTGCTGGGCGTCGTCGTGCTCGGCCTGATCCAGACGATCATCACGTTCCAGGGCACCTTGAGCTCGTGGTGGACCAAGATCGTGATCGGCGCGCTGCTGCTGGTGTTCGTCGTGCTGCAGCGGCTGCTCGTGCTGCGCCGACGATGACGTGACGCGGCGCGGCCCCGGGCGAGCGCTCAGGGCCGCGCCGCGAACCGCTCCAGCAGCTCGGCGTGCCCGGACACGATGATGAGGTCGCTCGCCGAGATGCGCGTCGCGGGCGTCGCGTAGACGAAGTCGACCCCGGGGCTCTTCACGCCGATGACGGTCACGCCGTAGCGCTGCCGGATGTTCGACTGCGCGAGCGTGAACCCCTGGATCTCCTTCGGCGGCCGCATCTTCACGACGGTGAACCCGTCCTCGACCTCGATGTAGTCGAGCAGCTTGCCCGACACGAGGTGCGCGACGCGCGACCCCGCGTCGGCCTCCGGCAGCACCACGTGGTGCGCGCCGATGCGCTGCAGGATGCGGGCGTGCTCGGAGCTGACGGCCTTGGCCCAGATCTGCGGCACGCCGATGTCGACGAGGTTGCCCGTGATCAGCACGGACGCCTCGAGGTACGATCCGACGCCGACGACGGCGACCGGGAACTCGCGCGCGCCGAGCTGCTCGAGCGCCTCGGGGTTCGCCGCGTCCGCCTCGACGAGCGCGACCCGGCCGGCCCACTGGGCGACGAGCTCGGGGCTGCGCTCGACGGCGAGCACGTCCTGCCCGAGCCGGTCGAGCGTCGCGGCGATGGCGGACCCGAACCGGCCGAGGCCGATCACGAGCACGCCGTTGTCCTTCTTGGGCGTGCGCGGCGCGTTGTGCGTGCCGCTGACGTCCCGCAGGGTGTCAGCCAATGATCGGCCTCTCTTCCGGGTACCGGATGACGCGACGACGGTTGCGCAGCGCGAGGGCCGCGGCAAGCGTCATCGTGCCGGTCCGCCCGACGAACATCAGGACGGACAGGACGTACTTCGCCGCGGTCGGCAGCTCCGGGGTCAGCCCGGTGGACAGACCGCACGTGCCGAACGCGGAGATCACCTCGAACAGGATGCGGTCGAGCGTGTCGCCCGTCATCGCGAGCAGCAGCAGCGACGCGACGAGCACGAGCGTCGCGGAGATGAGCGAGACGGCGATCGCGACCTGCAGCGCCTCGCGCGGCACCCGCCGGCCGTAGGCCTCGACGTCCCGGTCGCCGCGCGACTCGGCGACGATCGCGAGCAGCATCACCGCGAGCGTCGTGACCTTGATGCCGCCCGCGGTCGACGCGGAGCCGCCGCCGACGAACATGAGCGCGTCCATGAGCAGCCACGTGCTCTCGTGCATGTCGCCGATGTCGACCGTCGAGAAGCCGCCCGAGCGCGGCATGACGCCGGCGAACAGCGACGCGAGCGCCGTCGCGCTCGGCCCGAGCGGCTGGAACGTGCGCGGGTTGGTCCACTCGAACGCGGCGACGAGGAGCGAGCCCGCGACCACGAGCCCGATGCTCGTGGTGATCGTGAGCTTGGAGTGCAGGTTCCACCGCCGGGCGTCCCGCAGGCGCGCGCCGACGTTGAGGATGACGGGGAACCCCAGCGACCCCACGAACACGCCGACGATGATCGGCAGCAGCACCCACCAGTCGGACGCGAACGGCGCGAGCCCCTCGACGGTCGGCACGAAGCCGGCGTTGTTGAACGCGGAGATCGCGTAGAACGTCGCGTGCCACGCCGACGTCCCCCAGCTCTCGCCCTCGAGCCGGAACCGCGGGAACAAGATGAGCGCGATCGACACCTCGAGCACGACGGACGTCACGATGACGGTCCGCACGAGCGAGCCGACCTCGCCGAGCCGCGTCGTCTTGGTCTCGGACGACACGAGCAGCCGCTGCGTCAGGCCGATGCGCCGCGACACGGCCATGCCGAGCAGCGACGCGAGCGTCATCACGCCGAGGCCGCCGATCTGGATGGCGACGAGGATGACGACGAGCCCCCAGATGGACCAGTACGACCCGGTGGGGACCGTGACGAGACCCGTGACGGTCGTGGCGGACGTCGCGGTGAACAGCGCGTCGACGAACGGCGCGGAGTGCCCCTCGGCGGTCGCCCACGGTGCGAGCAGGAGCGTCGTGATGATCCCGATGACGCCGCCGAACACCCCGACGGCGAGGCGGGCGGGCGACTGGCGTGCGAGGCGGTCGACCAGCTCGCGGGCATGCCAGCCGACGCCTGGGCCACCGCGCGCCATCACACCTCCATCGACCGGCCGGCCCCCGCCGGACGGGTCAACTCTGGCACGACCTGCCGCACGCGACGACACAGCCGTCCGGGTGCAGGTTCGACAGCCCGGCTGGTCGGGTGCCACGGTGGGCGCATGACGTCGCAGGGGGAGGCCGGGTCGACGCCGCCGGTGCGCGTCGTCTGGTCGCCCGAGATGCTCGGCTACGACTTCGGCCACGGCCACCCGATGACGTCGGAACGGGTCGAGCTCACGATGCGGCTGGCCGGCGAGCTGGGGCTGCTCGACCACCCCGACGTCGAGCTCGTCGGCTCGGAGCCCGCGCCGGACTCGCTCATCGAGACCGTCCACGAACCCGCCTACGTCGCCGCGGTGCACCGCGCCGCGGACCACGGCACGCACGACCTGTCGCGCGGGCTCGGCACGAGCGACGACCCCGTGTTCCCCGACATGCACGAGGCCGCCGCGCGGGTGGTGCAGGGGTCGGTCGACTCCGCGCTGGCCGTGTGGGAGGGACGGGCCGAGCACGCCGTCAACATCGCGGGCGGTCTGCACCACGCGATGCCCGGCGCGGCCTCGGGGTTCTGCGTCTACAACGACGCGGCGGTGGCGATCCGGGCGCTGCTCGCCGCGGGCGTCGAGCGGGTGGCCTACGTCGACGTGGACGCGCACCACGGCGACGGCGTGCAGGCGGTGTTCTGGGACGACCCGCGCGTGCTCACGGTGTCGGTGCACGAGACGGGGCACGCGCTGTTCCCGGGCACGGGCCACTCGCGCGAGACCGGCGGCCCCGACGCGCCCGGCACGGCCGTGAACGTCCCGCTGCCGTCCGGCACGGGCGACGCCGGGTGGCTGCGCGCGCTCGACGCCGTGGTGCCGGCCGTGGTGCGGGCGTTCGGCGCGGACGTCCTCGTGACCCAGCACGGCTGCGACGCGCACACGATGGACCCGCTCACGCACCTGCGGGTGTCCGTGGACGGGCAGCGCGCGGCCGCGATGATGCTGCACGACCTGGCGCACGACGTCGCGGCCGGCCGGTGGGTCGCGCTGGGCGGCGGCGGGTACGCGGTGCTCGACGTCGTGCCCCGGTCGTGGCCGCACCACATCGGCGTCGCGACGCACCCGCCGGTGCCGCCCGGCACCCAGCTG
>JAEWCA010000422.1 GCA_023390875.1 Actinomycetes bacterium | reverse complement strand
CCACGACGAAACCAATAACCCGGCGTTTAGGTTCTTTTTGGCGGGTTAAGTACATGACTCCCTAATGAACGTCTTCATTAGGGGGTTATACTATATCGATGAAATAAAAGGATTTATCTTCATGTTTAAACGCTGGGAAGAGAAAAAAGAGCTACCCGGAATCGATAGCCTGACCTTTGCTAATGGGACTGTCATCCTTTTAAGCTGGCGAGAGTCTTTCGATAATCATACGAAAGAGAAGAAAGCCTGGTGTACTCCTTTGTGTGATACATCCTTCTCCAGCATTGAAAAATACGATTCTGATTGCTGGGTTCCCGTCGATTCCTGGAGTTTTGTTGAATATAAAGGCGGGAAAATCTACGGCGGCGATGGAGCGATGGGAAACGAAGGATCGTTGGTATATATAGATGCTGATAATAATTTTGTCTGGGGATTCTTTTTTACGCAGACTAACCCAATAAGATTTATTTCTGTTAGCAATGATATTTTGATGGCAATTAACGAACATTCAGAGTTAAAACTGATAATCAATTTAAGTAATTTAACAGAAATTGAAGTAGAGGTAGTTATGTTTCCAAATTGTGTTTCGGTTTGAGTTTTTTAATCCCTATACCATTGAACTCGTATAAATTTCATCTTCTCATCGAAAATAACAGAAAAATTCCTGCTCCTTTTAGCGTTCATCCAGTCACCATTTTCAATAGTGTATGGACTAAAATTGATCTCGTATGAGACTTCGCCATATCCGTTACTGGTTCTAACATCGATATGTACGTCACGTAGGCTCAACAGAGCAGGCATAGTCTGCGATAGTCGCTGGCGACGCGCTCTTTTGTTTATTAGTCTATCTTCCGTGTATAACGCAGGTTGTTTTTTAGCTTCCTGATAAGCAGTAATTAACATCGCTGTGAAAGGATTGGGGATGAAAGCAATCATTTCTTCATTATCAATAATTTGATGTTCTGCTAACACGGCTTTCTCATCTTCGTAAATATCAATAAAGAACAATTCATCGTCACTTATACATTGAAGTGTATAAACTGAGGGCGATGTGTTTTTGAATAGTGTCATTTGTACATCTGCCAGTCTGGCACCAAACTTTACAAAGGCAATGTCAAATATGTGGGTGTATTTCTTATGGATAGAGAAATTATCGATATTCGATAGTAAGTGATTATTATTTTTTGCCATGTATTTATTTCTCACGATTTACTTCATAATCTTATTACGAATGTAATTATCAAGCTTTTCCGACTCATAAAAGCTCATACACCGCTCCATTATGTTATTCGCATCCTTTGCGCTATCGGGATGTAGCGCAAGGGTGAGGGTGCCAAATCCCTTCGTCTCTTTGGCGACAAATTTCTGAAAAGCATTCCACTTTCCAGCATTATCTAAAGCATACCTTTCAAGCAGAAATGAAACGTCATGAGCAGGAGCCGAAAAGGCATCAGCGGGCGTACGCTCACGATAATGGGACGTTAAACACTCTTTCAACGCCAGGTGCTTCACATCCTGAACGGTGATTCCTTTCGGTTTGGCTTGCGCAATGCAACTGATTGATAACATAATGGATAAAAATATTATTTTGGTTTTCATTTTTATGTCTTATGAATTTGTTTAAAATCATCACATTTAATTTTATACATAATATATGCATTGAAGATGTGTGAGCGCAACAACATTTTTTTGAAATAATGCATTTTATATTGTTTTAAATAGTAATGTAACTTAACGGTGCGACGATGAGTGATCTATTAAAGATAATTAATGCAGATGTTAATCTCAGGCAGTATTTATCTGGCGTGAAAAACACTAAAATAACAATCGTTACAGCTTTTGCTGTTTCAACTGAAGGTGTTGTTGATGAGTTATTAGCCAATGGGAATGAATTAAATATAATTGTTGGTACAATAAATTATTTTTCTTCTCCCGCCTTTATAGATTATTGCGCTAAGGAAAAAAGTGAATCAATTTCACTGTGGGTAGACTTTCGCGGACAACAGAGTATTCATTGGAAACTCTACCTGATAGAACCTGATGTTATAATTATTGGTAGTGCAAACTTTACAAAAACTGGGTTAAGCCTGGAGCGTGATACTTGTGTTATTATTAAAAATAATAAAATATTAAATCAATATCATGAGCTTTTAAAAATAGAATTAAACAAAAAAGATGTTATTAACAGTAATGATGCCAGATTCCTTACAAAGATGAGCGAGTACAAGGTAAAACACCAAAGTATGCAGCGAGCCATGAGGAATAATGTCGTAGATAGTAACTTAGGGTTTGATCAATGGCTTAATGATGAATACCATCAAAGTATGAAAATATTCGTATGGGAGTATATGCATTCTGCTAAAACAAAGGCGTTAGCAAAATCTTTGTTTGATGCAGATATGCTTGAGCATACCATAAATGATGAGATAGACACTCAGGATGTTAAATTCCGTGATTTTTTCATCTATCAGTGTGAAGAAAAAGAATTGCCCTGGAAGCAAGGAGATATTGTTTTATGTTTTCGTAAGGACGGAACATATATAGGCTTCAAAAAGTTTGATAGAATCCTCCATCATAAAGGTCTTAACTATATGTTTTCTTATGCGAGAGAAGATAAGAAATACCCAGTTCTTTTTAGACTTTCAGCAAGGGCTAAGGCAAAGATAGAAGAGATTGCGCCTCATTGGTATGCGGAAGATAAAAACGAATTAAATAGAGACGAAATGCTGCAATTATTAGAATAAAAGCATTGCATTTTGAATAGGCATCTCATTCGGCAATTTGCTCAGGGAGCCTGTAAAATCTTCCAGAACGCCTCAATCAGCGGCTCATGCAGCCGCTTTTTTTGTGCGCACACGCCCAGTTCAAACGGCGTTTTCTCATCGCTGCGCTCTAAAATCATCACGCGGTTACGCACCGGTTCGGGGCTGTTTTCCAGCACAACTTCCGGCAACAATGCCACGCCGCAGCCGAGCGCCACCATCGAGACCATTGCTTCATGCCCGCCGACCGTGGCGTAAATCATCGGATTACTGATTTTATTGCGTCGGAACCACAACTCAATGCGGCGGCGCACCGGCCCCTGATCTGCCATGATAAACGGCACTGTAGACCAGTCCGGCTTCTCTACCGAAACCTGATTACGCACCGGGCACGGTAAGGCTGGCGCGATCAGC
>JAEWCA010000421.1 GCA_023390875.1 Actinomycetes bacterium | reverse complement strand
AGCTTCCCCGACGCGACGGACGCGGCGACGGTGCGGCGGGCGGTCCTGGAGCACCGGCGGCACGGCACGACGAGCCTCGTGGCGTCGCTCGTCACGGCCCCGCGCGACGTGCTGCTCGCGCGGACGGCGCTGCTCGCGGACGCCGCGGACGCCGGTGACCTCGCGGGCATCCACCTCGAGGGGCCGTTCCTGTCGGCGGCGCGCTGCGGTGCGCAGAACCCCGACGACATGCTGACCGGTGACCCCGCGCTCGTCGCGGAGGTCGCGGAGGCGGCCCGCGGCCACCTCGTGACGATGACCGTCGCGCCCGAGGTCCCCGGCGTGGCCGACGGCCGCGGGGACGCGGACGACGTGCTCGCGGCGCTCGTCGCGGCGGGTGCGGTGCCGTCGATCGGGCACACGGACGCGTCGGCGGAGCAGGTGGAGGCGGCGGTCGACCGCGGGTTCGACCTGCTGGCCGCGTCGTCGTCCACGCGGGCCGTCCGGCTGACGGCGACGCACCTCTTCAACGGCATGCGCCCGCTGCACCACCGGGACCCGGGACCGATCGCCGCGTGCCTCGCGGCGGGCGCGCGAGGCGAGCTGGTCGTGGAGCTGGTCGCGGACGGCACGCACCTGGCGGACGGCACGGTGCGCAGCGTGTTCGACGTGGTCGGCGCGGACGCGATCGCGCTGGTCACGGACGCGATGGCGGCGGCGGGCATGCCCGACGGCGACTACCGCCTCGGCCCGATGGCGGTTCGGGTCGCCGAGGGGGTCGCGCGGATCGTCGACGCGGACGGCTCGTCGGGCGCGATCGCCGGGGGAGTGGCGCACCTCGTCGACGTCGTGCGCCAGGTCGTCGCCGCGGGCATCCCGCTGGTCGAGGCGGTCCGCGCGGCGGCGACGACCCCGGCGGAGGTGCTGGGCCGGCGAGACATCGGTGCGCTCGTCGTCGGGCGCCGCGCCGACCTGCTGGTGACGGACGCCGACCTGCGCCCCGTGCGTGTGATGCGCGGCGGGGAGTGGGTCGCGGAGGCCTAGGCCGGTGCGGGTCCCGAGCTCTCCCGCACGGTGAGCACGGGCGACAGGAGACGGGTCTCGGCGGGCTGGTCGCCGTCGAGCCGGGCCCCGGCCAAGTCGACGGCGACGGACCCGAAGGTCATGGCGGGGATGTCGACGGCCGTGAGCGGCTGCGGCTGACCGACGGCCACGTCCTCGGGGCAGACGGCCACGACGGAGATGTCGCGCGGGATCTCGCGACCCCGCTCGCGCAGCGTGGCGAGCACGACCGGCAGCGCGACCTCGTTGTGCACGACGAGCGCGGTGACGTCGGGCAGCTGGTCGAAGACGCGGTCGACCGCGTCGACCGCGCCCGCGTGCGACGACTCGCACGGCACGAACAGCCCGGCGATCCCGCGGCGGGCGGTCTCGGTGGTGAACCCGTGGACCATGCGCTGCGCGTAGGTGGTGCGGCGCTCGAGCACGAGGTGCGGTGACCCGACGAGCGCGATCTGCCGGTGGCCGAGGTCGGCGAGGTGGTCGACGGCGAGCCGGGCGGCGGCCTCGAAGTCGAGGTCGACGCACGACAGGCCCTGCGGGTCACGCGGCAGGCCGATGAGGACGGCGGGCTGCTTCTGTCGCCGCAGCAGCGGCAGGCGGGGGTCCTCCGCCTCGACGTCCATCATGATGAGCGCGTCGACCATGGAGCCTGCGGCCACGCGGTCGACGCCCGCGAGGTCGTCCTGCGTGAGCAGCAGGACGTCGTGCTCGAAGTCGCGGGCGCGCGTGACGACACCGGTGACGAACTGCATGATCACGCCGACGTTGACGTCCACCCTGAGCGGGGCCATGAGCGCGAGCACGTTGGTGCGCTGCGACGCGAGCGCGCGGGCGCCGGCGTGCGGCCGGTAGCCGAGCTCGCGGACGGCCCGCTCGACGCGCGCCCGGGTGGGGGCGGAGATGGGCCGCTTGCCCGACAGGGCGTAGGACACGGTCGACACGGAGACGCCCGCGGCGCGCGCGACGTCGTCGATCGTGGTCACGGCAGCACCTCCGGTAGTCATGGCCCTGACACACTGCCGGGGACGAGGGTCACCCTATCCGGCCGTGGTCGGACGACGGCCGACCGCCCCGGTCGCGGCGTTGCGAGTCGGTGAAGCGCTTCGACGCTAGCGCGCCTGGCTGTCCGGATTCAAGTATCGAAGATGGCGCTAGACACGTCGAAATCGGCGCGCTAATGTCATCGAAGCGCTTCGACGCAGAGGGCGTTCCCGCCCACACATCCACTCGATGAGGAGACCCCGGATGAGGATCAGCACACGGCGTTGGGCGACCGTCGCGGCCGCCGCCCTCCTGACGCCGCTCGCGTTGGCCGCCTGCAGCAGCGGCGGCTCGGACGGCTCGGGCGACGACGGCAGCGACGCCAAGACGCTCACCGTCTGGCACTACGAGAACGACGAGTCGGCCATGGGCCAGGCCTGGAACAAGGCCGTCGAGATCTTCAAGGACGAGCACCCCGGGGTCACCGTCGACGTCGAGCACCAGACGTTCGAGCAGATCCAGAAGAACGCCAAGATCGTGCTCACCGGCGACGACGTCCCGGACGTCATGGAGTACAACAAGGGCAACGCGACCGCCGGGCAGCTCGCCTCGCAGGGCCTGCTCACCTCGCTCACGGACGTCGCGAAGGAGAAGGGCTGGGACACCAAGCTCAGCGGCTCGCTGGCCACCACGGCCACGTACGACGAGGACGGGCTCATGGGCTCGGGCGACTGGTACGGCGTGCCGAACTACGGCGAGTTCGTCGGCGTGTACCTCAACGACGACATGTTCGCGGCCAACGGCATCGCGGTGCCGACCACGTTCGACGGCTTCGAGCAGGCGCTCGCCGCGTTCAAGGCCAAGGGCATCACGCCGCTCGCCGAGGCCGGCGCCGAGTACCCGCTCGGCCAGCTCTGGTACGAGCTCGTGCTGCACTACGGCGACCGCGCGCTCGTCGACGACTACCAGCTCTTCAAGAACGACGTCGACTGGCACGGCGACGCGATGACCAAGGCCACCGAGAAGCTCGACGAGTGGATCAAGGCCGGCTACATCGCGTCCGACTCGGCGGGTCTGACGGCCGAGGACATGGGCACGTCGTTCATCGCGGGCACCTACCCGATCATGGTCTCGGGGTCGTGGTGGTTCGGCCGCCTGCAGTCGGAGATCCAGTTCAACTGGTCGCAGACGCTGTTCCCGGAGAACACGCTGCACCCGGGCTCGTCCGGCAACATCTGGGTCGTCCCGACCAACGCGAAGGCGAAGTCGCTCGCGGAGGACTTCATCGACATCACGCTGCGGCCCGAGGTCCAGGACGTGCTCGGCCAGGCCGGTGGCCTGCCCGTGGCCGGTGACGTCTCGAAGATCACCGACCCGAAGACCGCCGAGCTCACGAAGAACTTCACCGACATCCTCGGTGACGACGGGCTGGCCTACTACCCCGACTGGCCGGTCGCCGGGTTCTACGACGTGATCGTCAGCCAGCTGCAGTCGCTCGTGAACCAGTCCAAGTCGCCCGACGAGGTGCTCGACGGCCTCAAGGACGCGTACGAGTCCGGCAAGAAGGACCTGCTGGGCGAGTGATCCGACGGCCCCCGGCGCCCCACCCCGGCGCCCCG
>JAEWCA010000358.1 GCA_023390875.1 Actinomycetes bacterium | reverse complement strand
GTCCTTCGTCGACCGCCGACGCGTGACGCACTTCCGGAGCCGCGGGTCCCGGGTACCGAGAGAGGCGCCGCCGACGTGATGCACTACCTGTCGTTCGCCGTGTTCGCCCTCGTCGTGGCGATCGCGCCCGGGCCGGACACCCTGCTGACGCTCCGGAGCACCGTCGCCGGAGGGCGCGCCCGAGGCCTCTGGACGATGGCCGGGATCACCGTCGCCGGGTCGGTCCAGGGCACGCTCGCGGCGTCGGGGCTCGGAGTGGTCGTCGCGCGCGCGGAACCGGTGTTCGAGGCGATCCGGTGGGCGGGCGTCGCGTACCTCGCCTTCCTCGGGGTGCAGGCGCTGCGCGCCGCGCGACGGCCCGACGGCGTCGACTGGGCCGCGGCCGACGGGGTTCCGCGCGTGTCCCCGCAGCGCGCGCTGTGGACCGGGTTCCTGTGCAACATCACCAACCCGAAGGTCCTCGCCTTCAACCTCGCCGTGCTGCCCCAGTTCGTCGGCGCCGGGGCGGGCCTGTCGATGCTGCTGCTGTACGCGCTGACCCTGTCCGCCGTCGGGGCGCTCGTGCTGCTCGCCGTCGTGCTCGGGGCCGACGCCGCGAAGCGGGCCATCGCCTCGCGACGGGCCCAGCGCGCGGTCGACGCCGCCGCGGGGGTGGCGTTCCTCGGGTTCGCGGGGGCGCTCGCCGCCGAGGGGTGAGCTGCGGTCCCGCCCTCGGGCGGGCTGGTGTTCGTCGCGGTCGCATGAGCCCTCGGGTGGGTCGTACGGCGACGACCGCGCAGTGCGCGGCCCGGCCCTCGGTGCGACCCATGGTGCGGCTCGTGGATCGAGCGGGATAAAGGATCCGTGACCCTCATGGCCTGTGGATGACGGGGCCTGTGGGCGGCTCGATGGCGCGTTTGCGCAGGTCAGAGCATTGACGGCGTTCGGATGAGCTGGCACGATCGAACACATGTTCGAGTCTCGTCCCACGCTCTCCACCGCGCTGGCAGCGCTGGAGCGCCTCGTCGTCGAGACGCGGGGTGCGGGCGCGTGGACGCGGCAGGAGCGTGAGACGGCACTGGTGGGCCTCGACCGTCTGAACGGCGCGGTCGCCACGGCACGGGCCCACCTCCTCGTCGCGGAGCGGGAGGCGGGCACGTCCCTCGCGCCGGGCGACGGCTCGTTCGAGGCGGCACGCGCGCGTCGGTCGCGCCTCGGGCTCGGCGAGGCCTCGCGGCAGGTCCGGCAGGCGGATGCGCTGGTGTCGATGCCGGTCGTGGCGGAAGCCGTACGGTCCGGAGGGGTACCGCTGGAGCACCTGGACGCCGTCGCGCGGACGACCGCCCGGGCGTCGCTCGCGGTCGCCGAGCGCCTGTCCTCCGCCGAAGGGCAGGCGGCCGTCGTACGGATGGCGAGCTCGCAGACGGCGCCTGAGTTCGCCCGGTCGCTCGCGCAGATGGTCGCGACGATGGACCCGGACGCCCTCGAGCGAGGCCACGACGCGCAGCGCCGCGAGCGTTTCCTGGCGCTGACCGACCGGCCCGAGGGCACGTTCCTGCGAGGACGGCTGGACAGGATGTCAGGCGAGGCGTTGCGCCTGGCTGTCGAGGCCGTCGGCGAGCTGCCCGGCCCCGACCGGTCGCCTGAGCAGGCGGCCGCCGACGCGCTCGTCGCGCTCGCGGAGCGCGCGCTCGCGGCAGGGCGCGTCTCGCGCGTGGGGGGCGTGACCGTCCCGTCCCCTCGGTCGGACGACGTGCCGGACGGGTCCGAGCCGGGGACGTCCGTGTCCGGGGTCGCGGCCAGGCCGCACGTGTCGCTCCTCGTGCCGGTGGAGACGCTCGCCGAGCTGCGCGCGCACTACGCCGCACGGGAGGACGGTGACGAGCCCGGGTGGTCGCCGGTGCCGCCTGCGACGACCGAGGACGGCTCGCCCGTACCCATGTCCGTGCTGGCCCGCGCGCTGTGCGACTGCGAGGTCACGCGGATCGCCATGACGTCGGACGGGACCCCGACGGACCTCGGCAGGACGAGACGGGTGTACACGGGGGCGCAGCGGCGGGCGGTCGTCGTTCGCGACCGGCACTGCGCCTGGAACGGGTGCGGCAAGCCGGCTCGGTGGGGCGAGGTGCACCACATCCGATGGTGGGACCGGGACGGCGGTCGCACATCGGTGTCCAACGGTGCGCTCCTCTGCGTCTACCACCACCACGAGGTGCACCGACTCGACCTGACGATCGAGCGCCACGTCCCTCCGCCCGGTCCCCGCGGGCCGGGGGCGAGAGGGCGACGCCGACAGGACGACGACCGTCCGCCGCACGGCGGCCCGGTGCTGCCCGTCGCGGCCGGCCCGGTGCGGTACACGTTCCGGTCAAGGGCCGGCCGGGTCGTGAACGCGCCGCCGGGCGCCGGAGTGACCTAGCCGACTCTCCTGACGCACACCTGTGACCTGCGAGAACGCGGCCGCACACGAGGGCGACCACGGGTCAGGACCTTCGCCCCATTCATCCGACGTCTTCGGTCAATAGCGTCGTTCATGTCGCAACCGCGATCTCCAGCGTCGGAGCGAACCCACACCTGTTACCTGCTCAAGGGGAGCCCACGGTGACCGTCACCGAGTCCAGCACGTCGCGCACGTCCAAGGGCCGCAAGGCCGACACCGTCGTCCCGGCAGCCGCCCCCGCGGCTGTCTCGCCGACCACCGCACCCGCGCCGACGACCCCCGCGGACGACATCACCGGTGCGATCGACCAGCTCGTCGAGAACGCGACCAAGGCCCTCGCCGAGTACTCCCGGTTCACGCAGGAGGACGTCGACCGCCTCGTGAAGAAGGGCTCGGTCGCCGCGCTGGACCAGCACGGGCACCTCGCCAAGCTCGCCGTCGAGGAGACGGGTCGTGGCGTGTTCGAGGACAAGGCCGTGAAGAACATCTTCGCGTGCGAGCACGTGACGAACTCGATGGCGGACCTCAAGACCGTCGGCGTCATCAGCCGCGACGAGCTGCGGGGCATCACCGAGATCGCCGAGCCCGTCGGCGTCATCTGCGGCGTCACGCCCGTGACGAACCCGACCTCGACAGCGATCTTCAAGTCGCTCATCGCCCTCAAGACCCGCAACCCGATCATCTTCGCGTTCCACCCGAGCGCCCAGAAGTCCTCCGTCGCGGCCGCCAAGGTCGTGCGTGACGCGGCCGTCGCCGCCGGCGCGCCCGAGCACTGCATCCAGTGGGTCGAGACCCCCTCGATCGCCGCGACCAACGCGCTGATGAACCACCCGGGCGTCTCGACGATCCTCGCGACCGGCGGCAACGCGATGGTCCGTGCGGCGTACTCGTGCGGCAAGCCGGCGCTCGGCGTCGGTGCCGGCAACGTCCCCGCGTACATCGAGAAGTCCGCCAAGCTGAAGCGGGCCGTCAACGACGTCGTGCTGTCGAAGGCGTTCGACAACGGCATGATCTGCGCGTCGGAGCAGGCCGTCATCCTCGACGACGCCATCTACGACGAGGCCATGCGCGAGTTCGCCATCCTGCACGCCTACCGCGCCACGCCCGCCGAGAAGGCCAAGCTCGAGCAGTTCATCTTCGGCGTCGACGCCGAGGGCACCAACTGCGCCGAGGCCAAGCTCAACCCCACCGTCGTCGGCCAGACGCCGCAGTGGATCGCCGAGAAGGCCGGCTTCACGGTCCCCGCCGACACCTCGATCATCCTGGCCGAGGTCTCCGGCGTCGGCCCGCAGGAGCCGCTGACCCGCGAGAAGCTCGCGCCCGTCCTCGCGGTGCTGCGCGCGACGTCGACCGAGCACGGCATCAGCCTCGCCGAGCAGATGGTCGAGTTCGACGGCCTGGGCCACTCGGCTGCGATCCACACGCGCGACGACGCCCTCACCGAGGAGTTCGGCAGCCGGGTCAAGGCCGTGCGCGTCATCGCGAACGCCCCGAGCTCGCTGGGCGGCATCGGCGACATCTACAACGCGTTCATCCCGTCGCTCACCCTGGGCTGCGGGTCGTACGGGCACAACTCCGTGTCCAACAACGTCTCGGCGGTGAACCTCGTCAACGTCAAGCGGGTCGGTCGCCGCAACAACAACCTGCAGTGGTTCAAGGTGCCGGCGAAGACGTACTTCGAGCCCAACGCCATCCGGTACCTGTCCGACATGGCCGACGTGGAGCGCGTCACGATCGTCACCGACGCGACCATGACGACCCTGGGCTTCGTCGACAAGATCATCGACGTCCTCAACCGCCGCCCCAACAAGGTCGCGCTGCAGATCATCGACCAGGTCGAGCCCGAGCCGTCGGTGCGGACCGTCCAGGCGGGCGCGGCGCAGATGCGCCACTTCCGCCCCGACACGATCATCGCCCTCGGCGGCGGCTCGCCCATGGACGCCGCGAAGGTCATGTGGCTCCTGTACGAGCACCCCGAGATCAACTTCTCGGACCTCAAGCAGAAGTTCTTCGACGTCCGCAAGCGGGCGTTCAAGTTCCCGGTGCTCGGCGAGCTCGCCCAGCTCGTCTGCATCCCGACCACGTCGGGCACGGGCGCCGAGGTCACGCCGTTCGCGGTCATCTCCGACCCCGACGCCGGCAAGAAGTACCCGCTCGCCGACTACGCGCTCACGCCGACCGTCGCGATCATCGACCCCGTCCTGACCTCGAAGATGCCCGCGTCGCTCGCCGCGGACTCGGGCTTCGACGCCCTCACGCACGCCACCGAGGCGTTCGTCAGCGTCTACGCCAACGACTTCACGGACGGCATGGCGCTGCAGGCGATCCGCCTGATCTTCGACAACCTCGCGATGTCCGTGAACGGGGACCCGAACGACCCCGCCACGCGCGACGCCCGGGAGAAGATGCACAACGCCGGGACGATCGCGGGCATGAGCTTCGGCAACGCGTTCCTCGGGATCGTGCACGCCATGGCCCACGTGGTCGGCTCGACGTACCACCTGGTGCACGGCCGCACGAACGCGACCCTGCTCCCCCACGTCATCCGCTACAACGGCACCGTCCCGACCAAGCTCACGAGCTGGCCGAAGTACGAGAACTACGTCGCTCCGGAGCGGTTCCAGCAGATCGCCCAGATGCTCGGCCTGCCGGCCTCCACGCCGGCCGAGGGCGTGGAGTCGTACGCCCTCGCGGTCGAGGCGCTGCGTTCGAAGGTCGGCATCCCGTCGTCCTTCCAGGCGCAGGGCGTCGACGAGCAGGAGTTCATCTCCCGGCTCGACGAGGTCGCGATGGGCGCCTACGAGGACCAGTGCGCACCCGCCAACCCGCGCATGCCGATGATCGACGACATGAAGGACCTGATGACCGCGGCCTACTACGGAACGTCGCTGGAGGACGTCCGTAGCCGCCGCAGCGAGCAGCAGGAGGCCTGAGACCTCCGCGGCCGCCCCGCCCCCCTCTGCGGGAGCGGCCGACCTGCTCGCCCCGATGCCTCGCCCGGCTGACCACCCGCCGGGCGGGGCATCGCCCTGTCCGGCCGACCACCCTGCTGGAAGCGGGGCGTCGCCTAGTCCGGCCGAACAACCCCTCCTCGCATCCCTGTCGGACGACCTCGCACCAGCGGGCGAAGCGGGCGTCGGGCGGGCAGACTATGGCGGACCCGACCCCCAGGAGGACACCGTGCCCCCGATCGGCCCCCACCTCACGCACCCGACCACGCCCCGGTCGGCCCGCACCCGCACGACCGCTCGACTGGCCGCGCTCACGCTCACCGTCGGCGTCGCCGCAGGTCTGGCGGCCTGCTCCGACTCCGACATCGACAACGCCGCCCAGCAGGCCAAGGACGCCGCCAGCAGCGCCCGCGCCGCCGTCGACGAGGCTCGCCAGTCGCTCGAGGACGCCCGCCAGCAGGCCCAGGAGGCGAAGGACGAGATCGACGCCGCGAAGCAGAAGCTGAGCTCGCTGGACGCCGACGCCAAGGCCAAGGCGGACGCGGCCGTCACGCAGGCGCAGCAAGCGGTGACGGACGCCCAGGCCGCGCTCGACAAGGCGAAGGCGGACGGGACCGAGCAGAGCCAGCAGGCGATCGCCGACGCGCAGGCCGAGCTCGACGCCGCACGGCAGCAGCTCGACGCCGCGAAGG
>JAEWCA010000229.1 GCA_023390875.1 Actinomycetes bacterium | reverse complement strand
CGTGCCCCGTCGGCGACGAGCGCGACGCCCGCGCCGTCGACGTAGACGTGCACGCCGATCGGGCTGGTCGTGTCGGGGTCGAGCGCCCACCCGCGCACCGTGAGCGTCGTGCCCGACGCCGAGATCTGGTCGATCGCGCCGCGCGGCGGCGTCGCGTGGGTGCTGACCACGACGTCCTGGCACGCGAGCGTGGTGTTCGCACCCAGCGACGTGTTGATGGCGTAGACGCACACCCGGTGCGCGCCGTCGCCCGCCTGGACGCGGTAGGTGAAGCCTCGGCCGGCGACACCGCCCGGTGCGAGCGGGGCGCCGTCCGCCGCGGTCAGCGCGACCCCTGAGCCGTCGACGTACACGTGGACGCCGATCGGCGCCGCCGTGTCCGGGTCCTGCGCCCAGCCGGAGACGGTGATCGAGCCGATGCCGGGCTCGATCGTCGCGCTGCCGACCGGGACCGCGTCGACGACCTGGATCGTGCGGCACTCGAAGAGCGTGCTCTCGCCCGGTCCGACGTTCACGCCGTACGTGCACACGGAGTGCTGGCCAGGTGCCACGTCGATCGTGAGGCTGTACCCGTGCAGGTCGCCCATCCCGAACGCGGCGCCGACGTCGGGCCGGGGCAGGTCGGCCACCGTGGGGTAGCCGGCGCCGTCCACGTACACGTGGACCTGCGTCGACGCCGTCGTGTCGGGATCGAGGGACCACCCGGAGACGGTGAACCCGCGGCTCGTCGTCGTGAACGTGTCCACGTACCCGATCGGCGCCCGCCCGACCGGGTCTCCGAACCAGTCGCTGTAGTAGCTGAAGAAGTTGCGGTTGCCGTACGACGAGCAGCTGTCACCCGTGCCGTAGCCGGCCGCGAGCGCGGCCGCGTTCGGCTGGTACGGCGTGTAGTTGTACAGGCCGGCGGTCGCCTGGTTGCGGATGAGCACCGCACCGGTGCCGCACGCCGCGTTCGGGTGGTACCGCACCTGGTTGACGACGCCGGCCCGGTGCGCGTAGCCGTTCGGGTTGAGGGCGTAGTTCCGCAGCTGCCACGAGGCCTGGTAGACCTGGTTGAAGAACCCGTAGTACTTCGCGTCGCACACCGCGGTGTCAGGGCAGCCGTAGCCCATCGCCGAACGGTAGCGGCCGGCCGTGAGGTTCGCGCCTGAGGCCGTGACGAGGCCCTGCTCCTTCTGCAGCATCACGAGGAGCACGCGTGGGCTGATCCCGCAGGCCACGGCGACCTTGGTGATGATTTCCGCTGCGGACTCCTGCAAAGCCGCGACGTAGGTGCCGGTGCACCGTGTGTCGGCGGTGCGGGTGTTCGTGTCGAACCGCGCGACCCGCAGGCAGGGTGTGCCGTCGTCCCCGGTGCGGCAGCTCGCGCCCTTGGCGTCGAGGAAGGCCTGCACCTGCGCGGTCGTCATCGCCGTGGAGTCGGTGAAGTTCGCGTCGCTGATGATCAGGCCGGGGTCGAACCGCGAGAGGTCCGCGGCCACCGCCGTGGTCGTCGCGCCTGGGACGACGGACGAGGCGAGCAGGGCGGCGACCGTCGCCAGCACGGTCGCGAACACGACGTGGAGAGCGGGTCGGCGGCTCGTCGAGGAGCGCATCACGGCACCTCCACCGGAGTGGTCGCCGCCGCACCCGTCGACGTCGCGGACGCGTAGCGGACGGTCCCGTTCCAGGTGCCGGCCGCGAGCTGCGAGCGCGGCACCGACATGACCCCGCAGCTCGTTGTCGTCGCGTCGGCGAGAGCGGGCACCGTGGTGGAGGCGGTGCGCCCGCCGGGGCCCGTCAGCTCGAGCGTGCAGGTCCCTGCGGACTCCACGACGTTCGCGTAGCCCGACGCCTGCACGCTCGCGGACGCGGCGTCGTACGAGGACCAGGCGACGACCACGTCCACCGTGGCGGGCGTGGGCGCGGGCGGCGCGGTCGGCGTCGCGGCTCCCGGGTCAGGAGTCGTCGCAGGTGTCGGCGTGCCCAGCGGGTCGGGAGGGGTCGACGGGCTCGCGGTGGCGGTGGCGGTGGCCGACGTCGTGGCGGTGGTCGGCGGCGTCCGGGGGTCCCCGGTGCAGCCCGTCGTCGTGGCGGCGACCGTCGCGGCGACAGCGGCGAGAACGGCGATGCGGTGCGCGGCGCGACGACGCCGACCGCTCGAGGTGGGAGACACGCCCCGACGGTAGCGTCCGGGTGGGTGAAGACCGGTCACGGACACACGCCGCTGCACGAATCGCCCCGCGGTGTCCGGTCCCCGGTCCGGGCGCTCGCGCCTCACGTCGTGCCGAGGTACGCCCCGATCGTCTGCTCAGCCGCCCGCGCCCACGTGAACGTCGCGGCCCGCTCTCGACCGCGTGCGCCGAGCTCGCGCCCCGCGGACAGCACCTCGGCGAGGCCGTCGGTGATCGAGCGCTCGTCGAGGGGGTCGACGAGGACGGCGGTGTCGCCCGCGACCTCGGCGCACGCCGTCGCGCGCGACGTCAGCACAGGGATCCCGTGCGCCATGGCCTCGAGCACGGGCAGGCCGAACCCCTCGCGGATCGACGGGAACGCGAAGGCCCGCGCCCCCGCGTACGCGGCGTGCAGCCGGCCTTCGTCGAGCCGGCCGACCACGTGCACCCGGTCGTCGTGACCGGCCCCGACGCCGACCTCCCCCCAGCCGGACGGGCCCACCAGGACGAGGTCCGTACCGGCTGGTGCCAGGCGGAGGTACGCCTTGACGAGCCGGTCGAGGTTCTTGCGCGGCTCTCGCGTTCCGCACCACAGGATGTAGTCGCGGCGCAGGCCGAGCTCGTCGCGGAACGCGGTCACGGCCTCGGTTCCGACCGGCGGCACACGGACGCCGTGCGGGACCACGTGCAGCCGTGCGGCCTGCAGGCCGTGCCGCACGCAGTCGTCCGCGGTCGCGGCCGACGGCACGACGACGGCGTCGGCCCGCCGGCGGACGAGGTCGAGGCTCCGTCGGAAGAACGCGTTGCCGCGGCGCGTGAAGTGCGTCGGGTCGTCGAGGAAGGCGAGGTCGTGGACGGTCACGACGAGCGGGCGACGGGTCGCGGGCATCGCCCAGGTCGTCGCGTGGACGACGTCGGCGGGGCCGGCGATCCGCTCGGCGCGGGGCCACGGGGTGCGCGACCAGGCTTCGTAGAGCGCTGCGCGCGGGAGGGTCGAGCTCCGGACCGGCACCGTCAACGGACCGTCGGGCGGGGGCCCACCGTGCCGCGCGGTCACGGCCGTGACC
>JAEWCA010000228.1 GCA_023390875.1 Actinomycetes bacterium | reverse complement strand
GCCTCGAGCCGGTCGGCACGGCGGGCCGTGGCGACGACGTCCCAGCCCTCGGCGCGCAGGCGGCGGACGGTCGCGGCACCGATGCCCGACGAGGCCCCGGTGACGACGGCGCGGCGGGGGCGGGTGGCGGTCGACATGCGGGCTCCTCGGAGGTCGTGGTGCGGAGTGCTCATCATCGCCCGTCGCGGCACCTACGGTGGACGCCGTGCGCACTCCCCTGTTCCAGCTGGACGCCTTCACGACGACGCGCTTCGCGGGCAACCCCGCCGCGGTGATGCCGATGGACGCCTTCCCGTCCGACGACGTCATGCAGGCGCTCGCCGCCGAGAACAACCTCTCGGAGACCGCGTTCGTGGTGCCCGACGGGTCCGGCTACCTGCTGCGGTGGTTCACGCCGACCGTCGAGGTGCCGCTGTGCGGGCACGCGACGCTCGCGAGCGCGGCCGTCGTCATGGAGCGGCTCGAGCCCGGCCGGCGCAGCGTCGTGTTCTCCACGGCGAGCGGCCCGTTGACGGTGGACCGCACGGACGGCGGGTACCGGATGGACCTGCCCGCGCACCGCAGCACCCGGGTGGAGGACCCGGTCGGGTTCGCCGCTGCGCTGGGGACCGAGCCGGTCGAGGTGTGGCAGAACGCGGCCAACCTGCTCGCGGTGCTCCCCGACGCGGCGACCGTCCGGGCCCTCGCACCGGACCAGGACGCCGTGCGCGCGCTCACGCCCGGCCAGTCGGGGCTCGTCGTCACGGCACCGGGCGACGACGGGTACGACGTCGTCAGCCGGTACTTCGCCCCTGCGAAGGGCATCCCGGAGGACCCCGTGACGGGCGGCGCGCACTGCACGCTGACCCCGTACTGGGCCGAGCGGACGGGCCGCACCACGTTCCGCGCGTACCAGGCGTCGCCGCGGGGCGGGTCGCTGACCTGCACGCTCGTCGGCGAGCGCGTGCACCTCGAGGGCGCGGTCGTGTTCTACCTCGAGGGCCACGCGGACGTCTGACGCGGCCGGTCCCCGGTTCCGATCCGGGCGCGGGCGACCTACGCTGTGCGACGGAACCCGGCCGGACGTGGCCGTGGTCGCACCGCCCTGACGTGGGCGGTCCTCCGGGGGTGCGACGTGCACCCGTCCCCGTTCGAGCGCGACGCCGCGCCGTCCCCGTCCGTGCGTCCGGCCCGTCCCGGCGCCCGACCCCCCGGAGCTCCCGCATGCCCTCCCGCGTCCGTCCCGTCGTGCCCCTGCTCGCTGCCGTCGCCGTGCTCGGCCTGGGCGGCTGCGCGCCCGACGAGGGTCCGACGACCAGCGCGGCCGTCACCGCACCCGCCTCGGCGACGTTCGCGCCGGTCACCCTCGACAACTGCGGCACGGACGTGACCGTGGACGCACCGCCCGAGCGGGTCGTCACCATCAAGTCGACCGCCACCGAGATGCTGCTCGCGCTCGGCCTGCAGGACCGGATGGTCGGCACCGCGTTCGCCGACGGCCCGGTGCCGGCCGAGTACGCCGACGCGTACGCGTCCGTGCCCGTCGTGTCCGACAAGGTGCCCGGCCAGGAGGCCGTGCTCGCGCTCGGTCCCGACCTCGTCTACGGCGGCTGGGAGTCGAACTTCTCCGCGGACGGCGCGGGCGACCGGCCGACGCTCGCCCAGCGCGGTATCGCGTCGTACGTCTCCCCCGCCGCGTGCAAGGAGAAGGGCTACATGCCCGACCCGCTCACGTTCGACGACGTGTTCGACGAGATCCGTGAGGTCGCCTCACTGTTCGGCGTGACGGACCGGGCCGAGCAGCTAGTCGCGGACCAGCGCGACCTGCTCGCGTCGGCCCAGCAGCCCGCCGAGCCGACGACGGCGCTCTGGTACAGCTCGGGCGGCGACCAGCCGTACGTCGGCGCCGGGATCGGTGCACCGCAGATGATCATGGACGCCGCCGGCCTGACGAACGTGTTCGCCGACGTGCGCGACACGTGGACGTCGACCGGCTGGGAGCAGGTCGTCGCCGCCGACCCGGACGTCATCGTGCTCGTGGACGCGACGTGGAACCCCGCCGACAAGAAGATCGCGATGCTCGAGACCAACCCGGCGACGTCGCAGCTCACCGCCGTGCGCGAGCACCGCTACCTCACCGTGCCGTTCGCCGCGTCCGAGGCCGGGGTCCGCAACGCGGAGGCCGTGGTGTCGCTGGACGAGCAGCTCGCGGCGCTCGACGGGTGACGACCTCCCTGCCCGCGACGCGGGACACCGCACGGTCGCAGAGCCCGGCGCCGGTGCCCTCCGGCCGGCGTGCCCCGGTCGCGCTGCTCGTCGTCGCCGGGGTCGCGCTGCTCGTGGCGACCGTGCTCGTGGCGGTGACGATCGGACCCGCCGACCTGGCCGTCACCGAGGTGGCCCGCAGCATCGGCCACCACCTGGGCCTCGACGTCACGCCCGTCCCCGTGCTGCACGACGCGATCGTCTGGGACCTGCGCCTGCCGCGGGTGCTCACCGCGGCGGCGGTCGGCGCGGGCCTCGCGCTCGCCGGCGCCGTCATGCAGTCGCTCACGCGCAACCCGCTCGCCGACCCGTACCTGCTTGGCCTGTCGTCCGGCGCGTCGCTCGGCGCGGTCGCGGTGCTCGTCGTCGGCGTGAGCCTGCTGCTCCCGGTCGCGGCGTTCGCGGGCGCGCTCGCCGCCCTGGTCGCGACGCTCGCGCTGGCCCGCACGGGCGGCTCCCTCACCCCCGGACGGACCGTGCTCGCCGGGCTCGCGGTGTCGCAGCTGTGCGCGGCCGGGACGTCGTTCGTCATCTTCTGGACCGCGACCGGCGACTCCTACCGCGAGATCCTGTCGTGGCTCATGGGCTCGCTGGCGGGTGCGACGTGGCAGACCGTCGCGATCGCCGGGGTCGCGCTGCTCGTGGTCGGGACGGTGGTGCTCGCGAGCGCACGCCGGCTCGACGCGTTCACGTTCGGCGACACGGCCGCAGCGGCGCTCGGCGTCGACGTGGACCGCACGCGGTGGGGCCTGATGACCGCGGTCGCGCTGCTCACGGGCGCGATGGTCGCCGTCAGCGGTGCGATCGGGTTCGTCGGGCTCGTGCTCCCCCACGCGGTCTCGGTGCTCACGGGTCCCGCGCACCGACGGCTGCTGCCCGTCGCGGCGCTGACCGGCGCGACGTTCCTCGTCTGGGCGGACACGCTCGCGCGGACGCTGTTCGACCCGCGCGAGCTGCCCGTCGGCATCGTCACCGCGCTCATCGGCGTGCCCGTGTTCGCGGTGCTGCTGCGCCGGGGTCGGGGGGCCGCGTGGAGCTGACCCTGGACCGCGTCGGGACGCGGCTCGGCGGCCGCTGGGTGGTCGACGGGATCGACGCGACCCCGCCCGCCGGGCACCTCACGGGCCTGCTCGGTCCGAACGGCGCGGGCAAGACGACGCTGCTGCGGCTCGTCGCGGGCGTGCTCAGCCCCGACCAGGGCGCCGTGCTGGTCGACGACGGCACCGCCGTGCACCGCCTGCCCCGCCGCGCCCGTGCCCGCCGCATCGCGCTGCTCGAGCAGGAGTCGTCGAGCACCGCGCCGCTCACCGTCCGCGAGGTCGTGGCGCTCGGCCGCATCCCGTACCGCACGCTGTGGGGCCGCGACGAGGACGACGGCGCCGTCGACCGCGCCCTCGCCTCCGCGCACGCCACCGACCTGGCCGACCGCGCGTGGTCGACGCTGTCCGGCGGCGAGCGCCAGCGGGTGCACATCGCCCGCGCGCTCGCGCAGGAGCCCGACCTGCTGCTGCTCGACGAGCCCACCAACCACCTCGACGTGAGCGCGCAGCTCAGCCTGCTCGCGTTCGTCCGCGACCTCGGCACCACCACGGTCGCCGCGCTGCACGACCTCAACCTCGCGGCCGCGTTCTGCGAGCACGTGCTCGTGCTCTCGCACGGGCGGCTCGCCGCGGCCGGCCACCCGCGCGAGGTGCTGCGGCCCGCGCTCCTGCGGGACGTCTACGGGGTCGAGGCCGACGTGCTCGAGCACCCGCGCACGGGGCGCCCCGTGATCGCGTTCCACGAACCTGTGAGAGGCGAGTCCGCATGAAGGTCACGGTCCTGTCCGGAGGCGTCGGCGGCGCCCGGTTCACGCGCGGGCTGCTCGCCCTGCTCGGACCGTCCGCCGACGTCACCGTCGTCGCCAACACCGGCGACGACATGTGGCTGCACGGCGTGCGGGTGTGCCCGGACCTCGACACGCTCATGTACACGCTCGGCGGCGCCGTGCACGAGGACCAGGGGTGGGGCCGGCGCGACGAGTCGCGGCGCGTGTCCGACGACCTCGCCGCCTACGGGCTCGGCTGGGAGTGGTTCACGCTCGGCGACCTCGACCTCGCGACGCACCTCGCGCGGACCGAGCTGCTGCGGTCCGGCCTGCCGTTGTCGCAGGTCACGGCCCGACTGTGCGAGCGGTGGGCGCCCGGCGTGACGCTGCTGCCGATGACCGACCAGGAGGTCGAGACGCACGTGCGCCTCGCCGACGGGAGCCTGATCCACTTCGAGGAGTGGTGGGTCCGGCACCGTGCCGCGTTGCCCGCGGCACGGTTCGAGCAGGTCGGGCTCGCGTCCGCCACGGCCGGGCCCGGGGTGGTCGAGGCGCTGCGCGACGCCGACGTGGTGCTGCTGCCGCCGTCCAACCCCGTCGTGTCGGTGGGCACGATCCTCGCCGTCCCGGGCGTCCGCGACGCCCTCGTGTCGACGTCCGCGCCCGTGGTCGGCGTCAGCCCGGTGGTCGGCGGTGCGCCCGTGCGCGGCATGGCCGACGCGTGCCTGAC